>DAIDBG010000124.1 GCA_027310225.1 bacterium
ATTCAGGCGCCGGCCGCGCCGTTACCGGAGGCGCCGCCGTCCACGCGGCCAGCAGTCGCCCTCGCGCCCGATCCTTATCCGGTGGAGGCGAAGCGCACTGCCGGCATGGTGGCCGAGCGGCTCTCGCTGCCGCACTGGTACTTCGCCTTCCAGAGCCAGGGCATGTCCGGCGGCCCGTGGATAGGCCCCACCGTCGAAGACACGCTGGCCGCACTCCGGCAGCAGGGCGCCGAGACGGTAATGCTGCAGCCCATCGGATTTCTCTGCGATCACGTCGAGATTCTCTATGACATCGACATCGGCTTCCGCGAGTTCGGCCAGCGCATCGGCCTGCGCGTCACGCGGCCCGAGTCGCTGAACGCCTCGCCCCTGCTGACCGCCGCGCTCCGCGACCTCGCCGCGTCCGCCCTGGCCCGGCTGCACGCATGAGCCGCGTCGCCGTCGCGGGGGGCGGCATCGCGGGGCTGGCCGCCGCCTATGATCTCGCGCGGCTGGGTGCGGAGCCGGTACTCTTCGAGGCCTCGAGCCGGCTGGGCGGCATCGTCGAAACCGTGCGCGAGCAGGGCTTCGTCATCGAGTGCGGCCCCGATGCCTGGGTCACAGAGAAGCCCTGGGCGCATGAGCTTGCCGTTGAGCTCGGGCTTGCGGAGCAGATCCTCTCCTCCAACGATTGCTGGCGGCGCACCTACATTGTGCGCGGGCGCGCGCTGGTGCCCATGCCGGATGGCATGCGGATGATGGTCCCGTCGCAATGGGCTCCGCTGTTCGCATCGCCCCTCTTTAGCTGGCAGGCGAGGCTGGCCTACCTGCGCGAGTTCCACCGCGCGGACGAGCTGCGCGCTGAAGCGCTGCCCGAGGGCGAGGATGAATCGGTCGCCAGCTTCGTGCGGCGGCACTTCGGCGAAGAGGTGACGCGCACCGTAGCGGGCCCGCTGCTGGCGGGCGTCTTCGGCGGCGACGTGGAGCAGCTCAGCGCCCGCGCAGTGATGCACAACTTTCTCAAGATGGAGCGCGAGCACGGCAGCCTGATTCGCGCGGTGCAAGGGAAGCAGCAGCCTGAACAGCCAGTCTTCTCCACGCTGGCGCGGGGCCTCGGCACCCTGATCGACCGCGCCGCTGCCACCCTGCCCGCCTCTGCGATCCGGCTGCACTGCGAGGTTACAGCCGTGGCACCGCACGAGGGCAAATGGACGGTGCGCTTTGCCCAGGATGGCGCCAGCCGGGAAGACCGCTTCGATCAACTCATCCTCGCCACGCCCGCGCACGTCACCCGCAGGCTGATGGAACCCGTCGACCCGGAGATCGCCGGCCTGCTGAACCTGGAAGCCACCTCTGCCATCGTGGTCGCGCTTGGCTTTCTGCCGGCGTCCGCAGCCAGGCTCCGCATCCCGCGCGGATTCGGCTTTCTTGAGCCGCCCACTGCGGAGGCGGCAGGTGGTGAGCCGCCCCTGCTGGCGGCAACCTTCGTCGACCAGAAGTTCTCGCAACGCGCACCTGCGGGCGCCGTGCTGCTGCGCGGGTTCTTCGGCGGCCGACACGCCCCGGCGCTGCTGCAGGAGCCGGACCAGCAGATCGCGGCGCTGGCCCATCGCCAGCTCTCGCGTCTGCTCGGCCCGCTGCCTCAGCCGGATGTCACCGTCGTGCGCCGCTGGCCGCGGTCGCTGCCGCAGTATACCGTGGGCCATGTGGACCGCATGGAGGAGCTTGCGGCGCGTGTCGCCCATCACCCCGGACTTCACCTGACCGGGAACGCGTATCGTGGTGTTGGCCTGCCGGACCTGGTGCGCCAGGGGCGAGCCGCAGCCCGCCGGCTTGTGCAGCCGGCAGGTGGCCAACGGTAGGTTTACTTTCGTGGGAATGAAAAAAGGGTTTACGCAGAGCGAATCTGCTTGAACCCATGAGGTCTCGGCGCAGCACTTCTCCGTCTGACTATGAAAGAGTGAAATGAGTACGCGGGGTGAGTCCAACACTGCCAAGACCGCAAAAGGGACTACGCATAGATGAAGCGTGCAAGGAAGGTGTTGATTGTCGGGGCCGGGCCGGGTGGGTTAGCC
>DAIDBG010000132.1 GCA_027310225.1 bacterium
GTTCATGGGAACGAGCGACAGCGAATACTACGGCCCCATGATCCCGCGCATTTTCAAGCTTATGACGAGCGGGCAGTTCGACGAGGCAATGAAGCTGTACTGGCAGATTCATCCGGCGCGCATGGCGCGCAAGTACGTCGCCGGCACATACATGCAGGCGACTCATTTCATCAACCGCCACGTGTGGAAATACGAAGGCTGGCTTTCCGGTTTCAACGGCGGCCCGCTGCGACAGCCGACGATGAAGCTTCTCGATCGCCACATGAAAATCCTGCGCGAAGGCTTGCAAAAATCGGGGCTGAACCCGACCACTGATCCGGACAGCGAATACTTCGTCGGCCGCAACCCGATTTGACGATACGGCGTTTGTAGAACCTGCAGAAACGGTGGAACGATGGGTTACGGCTTGACGGCCTAACCCCGATTATTCACAAACACCGGATGCTCCGACGATACGTGCGTGACGACGTGTCTTGCGACTCTGCACGAGGATCCTGTTCATGAATAATCGGGGCTAACCCATCCTGCGCCTTTCACGAGGAGGAAGAGGGCATGGAAATGTCACTGCGCGGAATCGTTGGGTCTGGTGTCCTTATTTACCGTTTGATCCGCTGGGTTGGCGCGGCCTTCATCGCCGTCGCCGCTATGCTCCCGACCGCGGCCGATGCTCAGCTCGCCGGCTATCCCGCCAAACCGGTCCGCGTGATTGCGCCGTTTCCCGCTGGCGGCCCGGTCGAGCTCCTTGGGCGCGTAATCACGCGGCGTTTCATCGAGACGATGGGCCAGCCGTTCGTAATCGAGAATCGCCCTGGCGCGAGCGGAACGATCGGCACCGACTTGGTCGCCAAGGCGCCGCGCGACGGCTACACGCTCTTACTCACCAATTGTTCGTTCTCGTCGAACGTCGCCTACTACAGGAAGCTGCCATACGATTCCCTGGCCGACTTCGCGCCGATCACGCAGATCACCATGACGTCCGGGAACCTGCTGGTCATCCATCCGTCGGTTCCGGCGCGCTCGGTCAAGGAGTTCATCGCGCTCGCCAAGGCCCGGCCCGGCCAGCTTAACTACGCTACGGCCGGCATCGGCAGCCCCCAGCATGTCACCGGTGCGTTGTTCGCCTCAATGGCCGGCATTCAACTCACGCCCGTGGCCTACAAGGGCAACCCGCCCGCGCTTAACGACGTGGTCGGCGGGCGTATCGAGGTGATATTTGTGACCCCGGCGGCTGCGCGACCGTACCTCGAGGCAGGCCGCTTGCGCGCACTCGGTATCGCAGGTCCGCGGCGCCTGCCGACGCTGCCCGATCTGCCGACGTTCAACGAAGCGGGAGTGCCGGGGTACGAGTACACCTGCTATCACGGCATGTGGTTCCCGGCCGGCGTGCCCGCCGAAATCGTGCGCCGGATGAACGCCGAGGCCGTGAAGGCGATCGCCACGCCGGAAGTGCGCAAATACCTCGCGGAGAGCGACTACTTTCCGGTCGGCAGCTCGCCGGAGGAGTTCACCGAGTTCCTCAGGAAGGACATCCCGAGACAGATCAGCATCGCGAAGAAGATTGGCATCCAGCCGCAGTAAATCGTCGTCAGACAAGTCGCCAAGGAAATGCTGATGGAAGCGCCCACCCGCACGGGCGGGGGATTGCTCGCCGATGCGTTGAAGACACACGGCGTCGATACCGTGTTCGGGGTTCCAGGGGAAAGTTTTCTCGCAGCGCTCAACGCGCTCTACGATCATCAGGATCAGATCAAGTTCGTGAGTTGCCGGCACGAAGGCGGTGCCGCGTTCATGGCGGAGGCGTACGGCAAACTGACGGGGCGGCCCGGCATCTGCTTTGTGACACGCGGACCCGGCGCAACGAACGCGAGCATCGGCGCTCACATCGCTTTTCAGGATTCCACTCCGCTGATTCTGTTCATCGGCCAGGTGAGGAGCGATGAAGCCGAACGTGAGGCATTCCAGGAGATCGATTACCGGAAAATGTTCGGGCCTATGGCCAAGTGGGTAGCGCAGATCGATCGAGCCGGGCGCATACC
Organism: bacterium; assembly: GCA_027310225.1. Taxonomy (GTDB): domain Bacteria; phylum Pseudomonadota; class Gammaproteobacteria; order Burkholderiales; family SG8-41; genus SG8-41. The sequence goes on from DAIDBG010000132.1 coordinate 2,037, forward strand.
CGAGATGGTGAGTCATGCCTTTCATCTGGCCGTGTCGGGGCGTCCCGGGCCGGTGGTGCTCGCGCTGCCGGAAGACATGCTGTTGAAAAGCGCGAAAGTCGCGAACACACGCCACTACCAATGCGTCAGGGCTTATCCGAGCGCCGCGGATCTCGAGAAGATGCGCTCGATGCTGGCTCAGGCAAAAACCCCGGTGATGCTCCTGGGTGGAGGCGGCTGGAACGCACAGGCGTGTCGGGACATTCAGGCCTTCGCCGAGGCAAACGCCCTGCCCGTGGCATGCACCTATCGCTGCCAGGACCTTTTCGACAATCGGCATCCCAGTTACGTCGGCGATGTTTCCGTCGGGCTCAATCCCGCGTTGGAGCAACGCATCCACGATGCCGACCTGCTCCTCGTCGTTGGCCCGCGGCTGGGCGGGTGGACGACATCCGGCTACACCTTGATCGGCATCCCACGGCCCAGGCAAAAATTCATACATGTCCACGCCGGCGCGGAGGAGCTGGGAAGCGTGTACCAGGGCGACCTGCTGGTCAATTCCGGAATGCCCGAATTTGCGGCAGCCGCGCGTAACCTGCCACCGGTCAAGGCCAACTGGGCCTCGGTCACCCAAGCTGCGCGCGAAGACTACTTGCAGTGGCAGCAGCCGGTCGAGGCGCCCGGCGCGCTCAATATGAGCGAGGTGGTGCTATTTCTCCGGCGCCGGCTGCCGCCGGAGACTATCGTGACTTGCGGTGCCGGGGCGTACATCGTATGGGTGCACCGTTTTTATCAGTACACGGGGTATCGAACGCAATTGGGACCCTCGGGCGGCGCGATGGGATACGGGGTGCCCGCCGCCATCGCCGCCAAACTCGTCCATCCCGATCGCCCGGTGGTTTCGATCTCCGGCGATGGGTGTTTCCTCATGAACGGACAGGAACTGGCCACCGCGCGGCTGCATAAGACCAGGATCCTGTTCATCGTCGTCAACAACGGGATCTACGGCACCATCCGGATGAACCAGGAAAAGCATTATCCCGGCCGCGTCATCGGCACCGACCTTTTCAATCCGGACTTCGTCACGCTCGCCAGGGCTTACGGTTTGCACGGCGAGCGGGTCGCAAGCACGGATGAGTTTGAACCCGCATTCGAGCGCGCGTGGCGCGCGGATGCCGGCGCGTTGATCGAATTGCAGCTCGACGCGGAAGCAATATCGCCGCGCACGACGCTGTCGCGGATTCGTGCCGAGGCACAGGGAGCGGGGAGCTGAATAGTAGGCAGCTCCAAAACAACTTGAAACCGCCATCAGAAAACGGGGCCAGGAGAACCCAAGAATGCGCTCATTACAATTCACTGCGATCACCATCTCGGCTTTTCTCGTTTTTCTGCCGTCTTCGTACGCGCAGGGCTATCCGGCGAAGCCGATCCGCGTGATCAATCCCTACACGCCCGGCGGAGGAGTCGATGCGCTGCTGAGGCCCCTTATCCAGAAAATATCGGAAAGCTTCAAGCAGGGCATTCTCGTCGAGTATCGGCCGGGCGCGAACGGCATGATCGGAGCGGACGCCGCCGCAAAATCGGCGCCCGACGGCTACACGCTGCTCGCCGGCACGACCGGCGCGCTCACCATGAATCCGGCCATCTACGCCAAGGTGCCCTACGATCCCATCCGGGATTTTGTGCCGATCTCCAATTTCGCCGAAGCGGCCTTCCTCCTGTCGGTCCACCCCTCGGTGCCGGCAAAGAACGTCAAGGAACTCATCGCGCTCGCCAAGGCGCGCCCGAATCAGTTGACCTACGCTTCCTTCGGAGTGGGCAGCATCGCGCAGTTCGGCGCCGAGCTTTTCAGCATCATGACCGGCGTGAAGATGCTTCATGTCCCGTACAAGGGCAGCGTGCCCGCGGTCACCGACCTCGTGGCGGGCCGTGTCATGCTCATCTTCGACTCGATGCAGTCGCAGATGCCGCAGGTCCGTGCGAACCGGGTGCGGGCGCTCGGGATCGCAGCGGCCAAGCGCTCGCCGGCCGCGCCTGAGATTCCGACGATTTCGGAAGCGGGTGTGCCGGGTTTTGAGCTCGTGTCCTGGTATGGGCTGCTTGCGCCGGCGAATACGCCGCGCGAGATCGCAGCGAAACTGCGCGGCGAAGTCGTCAAGGCGCTCGCCACGCCCGAAGTGCGCGAGCGCTTTGAAACGTTCGGGAGCGAACCGGTCGGGAACACGCCCGAAGCATTCGCAGCGCAGATTCGCAGCGACGTCACGAAATGGGCGAAGGTTGCGCGGGCGGCGAATATCCGCGCTGAATGAAGGCAAGTGAGCAGTCAACAGACCACGAACGCTTTAGTCCGATCACCGATCACGCTCTTTCGGCTGCCTCGCCCCGGGCTATCTGCCGGTAAACTTCGGCTTGCGCTTCTCCACGAAGGAGCGGAAACCCTCTTTCGTGTCTTCGGTGTCCTGGATGTCCGTGAGCACGGTCCAAGTGTAGGGTATGCCCTCGGCAGGTCCGCGATCGAGCGCGCCCATGATCGCTTTCTTGGAGCCCTGAACCGCAAGCGGGGCTGCTTCCTCGGCGATGTGCGCGGCGATTTCCCACGCCCTGTCCATGAGGCGTTCGCGCGGCACGACTTCCGAAACCAGCCCCCACTGGTATGCCTGCTGCGCGCTCACCCTGTAGTGCTTCCCTTCGAGCACCATGCGCATTACGATGCCAAGCGGCATCTTGAAGGCGAGCCCGGCCGATTCCACGCCGTTGATAAGACCGATATTGACATGGGTGTCGAAGAACTGAGCATTGTCCGAGGCGATCACGATGTCGCTGTCGGCCACCAGGTGCCAGCCCCCGCCGATACAATAGCCGTTCACCGCGCAGATGAAGGGCTTGCGGATGGACTGCATCATGTCGGTCCAGGGCTTGAAGATGGTGTAGCCCTCGGTCTTGCCTTTCTCCTCCGTTTTTTGCGCAGCCTCGGTTACATACATGCCGCTGCAGAACGCCTTCTCTCCCGCGCCGGTAAGGATCATCACCCACTGCCCGGGATTGTCGCGGTATTCCCTGAACACTTCGATGAGTTCGTTGCCGGTCTCCACTCCGATCGCGTTCATCCGCTCCGGACGATTGAGCGTGACGCAGACGATGCGTCCTCTTTTTTCCACCACGATGTCCTTGTATGCCATATCACTGCCTCCGTTTATCTGCGCAGCAGCGCCCGGCCAATGATCAGCCGCTGGATTTCCGAAGTTCCTTCGTAGATGCGCGTCACGCGCGCATCGCGGTAGAAACGGCCGACCGGGTTGCCCGAAACATAGGCCGAGCCGCCCTGTATCTGGACCGCGCTGTCAGCGACAAACGCGAGCGCCTCGGATGCGAACAGCTTCGCCATCGAAATCGTTTCCGGCTTCGCACGGCCCTGATCGGCGAGGGTTGCCGCGTAGTAAGTTAACCAGCGGGCCGCCTCGGTCCGGGTCGCCATGTCGGCGAGCATGAACTGGATCGCCTGAAACTCGCCGATCGCCTGCCCGAACTGCTTCCGCGTCCTGGCGTAGGCGGTGGAGATCTCGATCAGGCGTTCGCAGGCGCCTACGCAGCGCGCGGCGACCAGCGGCCGCGCATCGTTCAGGATCTTCATCGCCGCGAGCCAGCCCTTGCCTTCCTCACCGAGCCGGTTTTTCTCCGGCACTTCACAATCCTCGAAAACGAGCTCGGCGATCGGTTGGCCGCGGGTGCCCATGGTGTCGTACACCGCGCCGACGCGGAACCCCGGAAAGGACGGCTCGACCAGAAAAACACTCAGCTCTTTCGGTTTCTCCGCACTGTTGGTGCGTGCGACGACCGTGATGAGGCCGGCGCGCGCGCCGCCGCTGATGAAGCGCTTGACTCCGTTCAGGTAATAACGGTTGCCCTGCCTGCGCGCGGTGGTCCGGATGCTGCCCGCATCCGACCCGGCCTCGGGTTCCGTGATGGCGAACGCGGCCCGCAGTTCGCCGCTCGCCATCCGTGGCAGATAGCGGCGTTTCTGTTCCTCAGTGCCGAGCGCAACCAGGCCGTCGGACCCGATGCCGGTGTGGGATGCTATTGCCCCGGCGAAACCGAAGCCGCTGCGGCCGAGCATCTGGTGCACGAGCGCGCGGCTCAGGCGGCTGAGACCCGAGCCGCCGTATTCCTCTGGGATGCTGATGCCGAAAAGACCGAGGGCAGCGGCTTCCGTGAAAATCTCGTCCGGAATCTGATTTGCGGCTTCGATCTCCGTCATTCGCGGCTCGACGCGCTTGTCGACGAAATTCTTTACCGTCTCGGCGAGCGCCCGCTGTTCTGCCGTCAATTCGAAATCCATGGCCCTTCCTGCTTTGAGGACGCCTTCTCGACGCGTTCGAGTTCCGCCACGATTTCAGCACGGTGCTGATCAACCGCCGGCACGGCGAGCGTGCGCGAGGACAACCCCTCGTTGATCTTGACCGGCACGCCCCACGTAGGAACGTCGCGCCCGCCGGCGAGACGTGTCATCTTTACCATGTTTCTGGCGATCACCTGCTCATCCGCGATGACATCGTTCATGCCGCGGACGTGGCTCACCGGAACGCCGGCGGCGGTGAAGAGCTTTTCCCACTCGCGCGCCGGGCGCTTGAGGAGGTAGTCCTGTATCAGCGGGCGCAGCGCGTCACGGTTCTTCACCCGCAGCGGATTGTTGGCGAAGCGCGGATCGGCCGCGAGTTCGGCCGCGCCGAGAGAATCGCAGAACCGCTTCCACTGGTGTTCGTTACTCACCTGCACCAGGCAGTACTCGCCATCGCCTGTCGCGAACGCGCCCATGGGATACATGCCCATCGTCTCCGAGCCCATCCGCACGGCGAGCGGCAATCCGGCGAGCGCGCCCTGCAGGTACGCGTGCATGAAGCCGAGCGCGGATTCCATGAGCGAAACCTCGATCAGAACGCCCTTGCCCGTCTTCGTCACGGTGTGGACGCCGGTCATGATGGCGCCCCAGGCGAGATACGCGGTCGCGATGTCGATGGGCGAGCCGCCGCAGCGCACCGGCGGGCGGCCCTGCTCGCCGGTGATGCCCATGATCCCGGTGTAGGCCTGGATCATCGAGTCGTAGGCGGGCGCACCCGCGTGAGGGCCGCTCCTTCCGTACCCCGTCACGGAGACCCACACCAGTTTGGGATGAGCCTCATGGAGATTGCTCCAGCCGAGTCCCATCCTTTCCAGCGTGCCGGGCCGGTAGTTCTCCACCATCACATCTGCGGTCGCAGCCAAGCGTTGGAAAAGGCTTCGCCCGTCGTCCGTCTTGAGATCGAGCGCGATGCTGCGCTTCCCGCGGTTGCAGCTCACGAAGTAAACGCTCTCGCCATCAACGAAAGGCGGCCATTGCCGCATCTCGTCGCCGCCCGGCGGCTCGACCTTGATCACGTCCGCCCCCATCTCAGCGGCGAGCATCGTCGCCACCGGCCCCGCGATGTTGCGGGTGAGATCGAGTATGCGCACCCCCTCCAGTATCGTGGACAGTCCCATCCCACCCGCTTTCAACATTCCATCTTTGCACACGCCTTCTTGATCATCCCGCATTGTGCATCCGCGGTTTTGTGTGCACACCTTACTTTAGCAGACGCAACTGGTGCGTTCTTGATGAAAGCATCGAATTCCTCCGGCGACGTCGGTCGGAGCGTAGCTCCCTGAGTGAGCCTGCGTTCTTTCACGTCCTGCAGTCTGCCCCCTTTCCCGCTTTGACCCCTTTCCTGTTTCCGCCTTGTCCGTTCGACGTTCCCGCGCCATACTTTCCCGCGCAGAAGACACCAGAACGGAAACGAAAATCGGAGCTGCGTCGCGGTTCGGCAACGATCAACCACTCTGGCGGAGATCCCATGTTCTATCTGGGCAACTGGATTCACAGCTTTCCCCAGCACTTCCAATGGTCAAATGCAACGTTGATCGCCAAAGGCATGGCGCCTTACGGCGCAGTGGCGCTGGGCGAAATCGATCGTATCGTACGGCGTCTGCACGATCGCATCAATGAACCGCAGGCGTGGTGGGAAGAGTGGGCGACCGAGGCCGAGAGAGTCGAGCGGGTAGCCGACGAGGCGGCGGCGCAAGGGCGGCACGCGACGGCGGGCAACAATTATCTGCGCGCCGGTAACTACTATTACACCGGGGAGCGCATGCTCCCGCCGGGCGGGCAAAAGCATGAACTCTACAAAAAGAGCCTCAGGTGTTCTCATGAGGGGCTCAAGCGCCGGTATTCGAACGTGGAATTCATCGAGGTGCCGTATGAAGGCACGTCGTTGCCGGCGTATTTCATGAAGTCTCCGCTGGCTCGAGGCCGAGCGCCCACCGTGGTGCTTTTCGATGGTCTGGACAACTGCAAGGAAATGAGCGTCCTGTTTGCAGGGGTCGAGCTGGCCTTTCGGGGATTTCACACGCTTGCGATCGACGGGCCCGGCCAGGGGGAAGCGCTGCGGTTGCGGAATTTGCCTTCACGCTACGATTATGAAGTGCCGGCAAAGGCGGCGTACGAATATGTGGCATCGCGCGCCGACGTTGATCCCAAACGGGTCGCGATCATGGCTTACAGCATGGGCGGCTACTACGCGCCGCGAGCGGCCGCCTTCGAGAAGCGCTACGCCGCGTGCGTTGCGTGGGGTGCGCACTACGATTACCACGCGGTGTGGGTGAAGCGCTGGGAGGCGATCCAGGCTAACCCCGACCAGGTGGCGACGTCCCACTTCCAATTGCCGTGGGTGCTCGGGGTGCCGGACATGGAAACCGCCATGGAAAAACTCAAGCGATTCACGTTGGCGGGTGTCGCGGAGCGGATAACGTGCCCGATGCTTGTGTGCTGGGGAGAGCACGACAAACTCACCACCAGGGAGATCGCGGATCAACTCTATTCCGCCGTGAGTTCGCGCGATAAAACGCTCAAGATTTTCACAGAAGAGGAAGGTGGCGCCGAGCACTGCCAGGTGGACAATCGGCCGGTCGGCACCGATTACATCGCAGACTGGCTGTCCGCCCGCCTCATGTAGGCGCATCCAGCCGGCGGCCTTTCACCGTTCAGCATAACGTTCTGATCTGTACCACCGAGGAGGTGACAGCATGAAGCGGTTGGCGAAACTCTGGTTACTGGCCGCCTGTCTGCTTGCGCACGCTGTCGCATTCGGGCAGGACTTCCCCAACCGGCCGATCCGCATGGTCGTGCCTTTCCCGGCAGGTGGCTCGATTGACACCGTCGCTCGCACCATCGCACAGCAGTGGGAGAATAGCCTCGGGCAACGGATCGTCATTGATAATCGCGGAGGCGCGGGCGGGACGCTCGGCACTCGACTCGTGGCGCAGGCTCCGAGCGACGGCTACACGATTCTCTACGGCAACGCAGGTCCGCTGTCAATCGGTCCGCACTTGTACTCCAAGGTGGGCTATGACCTCTTCAAGGACCTGGCGCCGGTGACGCAGGCGACGAGTGCTCCCTTCATACTGTTCGCCGCCGCCGCGCTTCCCGTGAATTCGGTAAGCGAGTTGGTCGCCTACGCCAAGGAACGGCCCGGGCAGCTTAACTTTGCGTCAAGTGGGATCGGCAGCGGGCTGCATCTCATGGGCGAGCTTTTCAAGAGCACCACCGGCGTGAACATCGTTCACGTGCCGTTCAAAGGGTTGTCGCAGGCCATACCCGAATTTGCGTCCGGCAGGGTTCAGCTTGCGGTGAGTACTGTTGCCGGCATGGCATCCTATATAAAAGCAGGTCTCATGAAGGGTATCGTAAGCAGCGGTACGCGCAGATCTCCCCAGCTTCCCGACGTGCCGACATGCGTGGAGGCCGGCATACCGGCTTTTTGCGCCAGCTCGTGGCACGCCATCGTCGCGCCCGCAGGCACCCCTAAGCGCGTCGTTCTGAAACTCCAGCAGACTTTCGCGGCGACGGTTCAGAATCCGGGGCTGCGGGCTCAGTTGATGACGCGCGAAGACATGGAGCCTGTCGGGAGTTCTCCCGAAGAACTTGCCAGGTTCCTGCGCACTGAATCCGACAAGTGGGGGAAGATCGTCAAAGCGCTCGGCCTGAAAGGCGAGTAAAGTCCACGTGTCCCATGCCGGCACCCGGCTCGCGGCCGATCTGGCGTACCGCGGCATGAAGGCCGGCGCGACCGGGGTCGTGCTGATGGCTCCGTACCACTGGCGCTCGGGGCCCAAGGCGATCCTGGACCACTTCATAACGGGCATTCTCGCCCCTCACGGGAGCGATGCCGAATCCGAGGGAGCCGCGCGCATGAAAACATCGTCCACATACCGTCGCTTGCTGCGCTTCGCCGCAGCCGCCATCGCAATGGCGACCGTCCCGGCCCTCACGTCGGCGCAGTCGTTGCCCCTAAAGCCCATACGGGCCATCGTTCCGTTTTCGGTCGGAAGCTCGATTGACATCATCTCGCGCATCGTGCTCGAGCCGCTGTCGGCCCAGCTCGGCCAGCCGATCGTGGTGGAGAACCGGGGCGGCGCCGGCGGCACGATCGGCGCGTCTCTGGTCGCCCAGGCGGAGCCGGACGGATACACGATCCTGATTCATGCCTCCGCGCTTACCCTGACCCCGGCGGTCTACCCGAAAGCGCCCTTCAGCACGGAGAAGGCTTTCGCTGCGGTCGCGTCGTTGGGCAGCATCCCCAACGTCATCGTGATCTCGCCCAAGAAGGGCATCAGGACGATCCAGGAACTGGCGGCCGCCGGCAGGAAGAGGTCGGTTTCCTTTTCCTCCGCCGGCGTCGGCAGCGCGAGCCACTGGGCGGCGGAACGCTTTCGGCTGAGTGCGGGATTCGTTGACGCCGTTCACGTGCCGTTCAAGGGGGGGCCGGAAGCCATTACCGAGGTGATCACGGCGCGCGTTGATTTCGTGGCGCCGGGCCTGTCGGTCTCGCTTCCGTACATTCGCGACGGCAGATTGCTCGCGCTCGCAGTGAGCACGCCCAAGCGCTCCTCTGCGCTGCCCGAGGTGCCCACGACGCTCGAGGCGGGTTTCCGCGACTCCGACTATACGTTTTGGAACGGCGTGTTCGTGCCCGCGAAAACGCCGCGCCCGATTATCGAGCGGCTCTATCGGGAGTTGCAAAAAGCACTGGCGCTGCCCGGCGTGAAGGAGAAGTTCGCCACGCAAGGGATCGAGCCGATGCCGGTCAGCCCCGCCGAGTTCGACGCGCTCGTCCGCAGGGAAGTCGCGAGCAACCTCGCGGTCGCCAAGGCGGCCAAGCTCAAGTTCGATTAAAACCCGGCCCAGAGGCCAGGATAGTTGACGCCACGCACGCCACCGTGCCAGATTAGCTGCGTCCGGAAATGAAAGGGGGGTGGCGATGCTCCGGCTCTCCATTTTGATCGCATTTCTGAGTGGAATTTCAGCGTTGGCCGCCGCGCAAATGCCGGGAACGACCTACGGCGAAATGCAATCGACGCTGGAGGCGGCGCAGGCTGGGGCGAATCGACCGGGCGATGAGTCGTTGAGCTGCGAGGCGCTCGAACGCGAGCTGGTCGCAAGCGCGCAATTGCGCGTGGTCGCGAGAGGGCTCGTCCCGCTAACCGGGAGACCTCAGGACCTCAGGGCCGGGTCCGCTTTTTTCGCAAGAATCAAATCGAAATGGCTTTACAGCGCGCGGCGCGCCCTCCAAAGCGAGGAAGACCTTCAGGCCCAAATAACCTGCCGGCAGAATGAACGAACCCGGCCCCGTTTATCGTTGAACTCGCTGCGCGCAGCCCTACCCAGAGCGTCACCTCTGGTTCCGCTGGCGTTGATTATTCGACCGACAGCGATCCGGTCATGCCGCGCTCGCGGTGTCCAGGAATTTTGCAGTAATACACAAAGGTTCCAGCCTTGGAAGGCGTAAATTCAGCGACAGCCGTGCTGCCGCGCAGCGGAATATCGACGCCAAGCTCGTCGACCGTGAACGTGTGAATGCCCGTATTCTGGAACGTGATCTTTACGGACTTTCCTCTGGCCAAAGTCATTTTTTGGGGTTTGAAGAAGAAATTGCCCGACACCATGCGAAATTCCTGCCCCGCCGGCGGAGACGATGCGGCAGTTCCCTGCGATGCGGAACTATCGTAAAAGCCGTAGCTGTCGCGCAGCGAGAAATATCCCGTGGCGGCGGCCAGCATTGCAGCGAGACCGATCACAGAAGCTTTTTTCATGGATTCCTCCAGAAATTTTATGGGCTCCCCGGCGGGTGCGATCGCCCGCGGGCCGAAAAGTTCCGTCAGTCCGGATTCTTCGGACGCGCTCAACCAGCATCAAGGCATGTGGAACGGCAAGAACCGTTAGACGAGCTCCCGGCTCTCCTACGACTTTAGCCAGCCGATGAGCTCGGGGCGGAGGAGCTCGGCGTTGAGTTCCTCATCGGACTTCTCGACGAAGCCCTCGAGGTCCTTGATGATGACGGCCGCCGTGTTGTCGAACCGTCTCGCGACCTTCTTGATGAAAGCGAAGTGGACGCCCCTGTCACACATTCCGAGGAGGAGGAAATACACCTGGTCTCCCCGCGCCTGCGACTCCTGGAGCACGAGCATCGTGCGGGCCTCGTCGGCCGGGTCGTTCTCGCCGTCGGTGATGAAGAAGACGACCGATCGCTTCTTTTGTCCCGCGGCCTGCACGGCCGCCGGGGTACGGCCGAAGAACCGGCTGATGAGCCCGGCCAGAGAAGGCGATTCATCCTCGGGGGGCAACCAGCCGAAGTGCCGGAGACTGCGCTCCATCACATAGCTGTACGTCGTTCCACCTCCCCACCCCGGTACGCGGCCGCACACCTTGCGCACGAGGTAGCCTTCGCTGTCTTCGGGCGTGACCGTGCCGACGTAATAGGCGCTTTGCCTGCCGCCGGCAAAGGTGAACACGTCCATCTTGCCGTCCGGGTCGAGCACCATGCCGTAAGGCACAAGGCGCTCGAGGAGCCTGCTCGTCGTCCCCTCCTCGTGCTCGTGCTCGAACGAACCCGACACATCAATCACGAAGATGACTTCCGCCTTCAGGTCGGGCGCGACGCCCATCTTGTCGAGCGAGAGGCGCAGCGCCGACGCGGATTTGTTGAGATCGAGCTTGAGAGCCATGGCGACGGGTCCTTGCTATGTTGTTCGGAGTTGATCCAGGATGTTCCGGAGCTGATCGGCGAGTTCGCCGGCCTCGGTCGGCGTCGGCTTGCGGTTCCTCACGAGCGTGAGCAGCGACGCAAGACTTCCCAGCAGCCCCGGAACCATGACGAGCGCCACATTCTGGATGGCACCCACAAGGCGAAGCGGCTGCTCGATCTGGATATCGCGTATCGCGGCGCCGCCCCGAATCTGCGCCAGCGTCTGGGTGAGGCTCATGCTGCGCTCGGTAAAGCGCTGCGACAGCGGGGCTTTCCCCTCTTCCTTTTGCAGATAGTCCGAAAGATAAAGAGCCGCCAGTGCCGCGGCTTCAACCTCGCCGCCCAGCTCGCCGATCTTGCCCGCGTGCCGCTCAAGCTTGTCCTTGAGGTTGAGCAGCTCGTCGAAACTCGCGCTCATGAGCCTGACAAGCTGGTCGAGCTCGGTGCGCGCCGCTTCGAGCTCTTCGGGCGAGTCGATTTTCTTCGTGATCTTCCTGAGATATTTTCCGACGATGCCGGCACCGCTGTCGACTCCGCAGACCGCCGCGAGGTCGATCGAGCCCAGGATGTCCATCATGCGGCGCAAATATCCATCGGCCTTTCGCAACACGCCGGATTGCGAAAGCGCGAGGGTTTCCGAAACAAGATCGCTGTAAGCCTTCTGCAGGTCGTATCCCCAGGACACCGCGCTGCGATCCGTTGCGGTTTCCGCGACAAACGTCTGGAGCAGGCGCGCGGCCTCCTCGAGCACGTCTGGCGCGGCACCCGGCGCGAGCTTCCTGAGATCGCCCGCGTCCACCGGGATGCGCTTGCGCTCTACGCCCGGCATCGCGGTCGGAGCCGCGACGACTCTCGTCTTCCCCGGCACTGCGGCCGCCGGCGATACGGCCTTTGCTCCGCCCGGGGGCGTGAACAGCGTCGGGCGGGATGCGTTGCGTTTCCCTTCCGGCCGCGCGCCGGGAGAGGGCTTGTCCTTCTCTTCCGGCATCCGCGCCTCAGGAAAACTGGCCAAGGACGTCGTTGATCGTCCCGTTGAATCCGCGGCCGACCGGCGCGTACTCCCAGCCGTTCTCGCCGAGGATGACGCTTCCGAACTGCACCGCCGTGAATTCCTTGAACTCGTCCGAAAGCTTGTAGGAGCCAAGCTCCTTTCCGTTTCCGTCGGAAATCGAAATGATGGCCTTTTCGATGTTGGCGAATGAGGCTTCCTCGTGCTTGTCGTAGACGGTCACGAACATGGGGATTTCATTGACCCCTTCCGGAACCCTGGAGCCGTCGATCGTGATGGTCTCAGAATTCCCCGACACCCGAATGTCGCCGGAATGCTTGAGGCCCCCGTCCGGCGTTGCAAAAGCGCCATCGGGATTGGTCTTGAGGACGCCCGCTTTCGGGTTCATCTTGTCGGTGTTGAATGTCGAGAGCACGCTCTCGAGCGCCGATACTTTCGCGCCGTCACCCGCGTTGCGGGCTTCGAACGCATGGAAGTCCACGTCGTGGTTGTGCCCATGCGTGCATTTCCAGGCGATGGTCGCGACGAACAGCGCGCTCTTGTTGAGGGAGAGTCGAAGCTTCTTCGGCGCTTCCACGCCGGGTTTTTCCAGAGACAAAGTCAACATGGTTGAGCCCTATCTTGAGCTGAGCGCGGCAAGATCCTGGCGTGCCTGCGCGAATCGTTGCCGTGCGGATTCGAACTTCTCCTCGGTCTCCTTTTTCGCCGCCTCGACCAGACCGTGTATTTCGCGCGTCGAGGCGACGATCGCTTCGATCTGCTGCGCCTGCGCCAGACGGTTCTCGCCGGGCGCCTTCGCGGCGGCCACCGCGACGTCCTTGAGCGCTTCGCCGCGGAGCTTCGTCAGTTGCTCATCCAGGCGCGCCTGGCGCTCGCTCAACTGCTGGACGCTCTTCACCGCGAAGGCGCCGTGGATCGAAAGCAACGTCATTTTGATTGACGCAAATCTCGAAGCGATGGTGGTCGCCGTCTCCTGCAAGGTCGCGATGCCGGCTTGCTCGATCTGCTGGATGACCATCTGGTCGGCCGGCAGGCGCGTATAGGTGCCTTCGAGCGCAAGCGCCCGGCTCTCGAGAAGCCGCAGCTTGTCCTGAAGCTCGCGCAGGCGGGCCTGCGCGGCCACATCGGCGGTGTTGAGCTTCGCCTCCTCGGCGGCGATATAGGCTTTCGCCTTCGCAAGAAAGGCGCGGGCAACGGCGGCTTCGAACGTGAATTCGCCGAAGTGCGTGCCATAGGAGACCTTCAGTGCCTCGAGGCTCTGAAGCTCCGCGAAGAGCTTTTGCATCTCTTTCGTGAGTTCTCCCTCGAGCTTCTGCATTTCGCCGGCCAGCGTCTTGGTCCGGCCCGCGATAAGTTCGCCAACCTGTTCCATGAACTCCTGAATAATCTCGGCGCGCTTCTTCCCGGTGAACTTGCCGATGAGGCTTTCGAAAAATCCGGGCTTCTCGCCGTTTTGGATCTGTTCGAGGATTTCCGGCAACTTTGCGTCCTCGACGCCTTTTTCGAGACGGCCGTACAGCTCGAAAACCTTCGCCGCCGTCTTCTTGTCGAGACCGGAGAGAAAGCCGTCCAGCGTGCGCTGGAGCGACTGCTCGGCGCCGAAACCGAGCTTGACGATGTCGCCCGCCGGCACTGACGCGAAGTCCAGCGCGGACAAGGCCTTTTCGGCTTGCGGCACCTGCTCGGCGTGCAACACGATCGCACCGCTGTCAAAAGGGACCGCAGGCATGATCGCGCTCGACGCCTCCTGCGGCTTCTGCGCCGGGCCGATGACAGTCGGTTTCATACTTTGCCTCCTTCCATCTTCGGAAGGCAGGGAGTCTAGCATGGGTAAATAGGGACGCACACCCTTTCTCAAGTAAAGGTGTGCGTCCCTTTTATTCGGCATCACGCCTTCGCCTGGATCGGGAACGCCGCCCCCCTACCAGGTGGAGCGCACGCCTGCGAAGAGCGCCGCGTTCGACTGGCCGTCCCTCAACTCCGCGCTCCCGTCGGCGAAGAGCGCGAGGTCTCACAGAGCAGGTCTTCTTAATACCATGATAATCACACATACAGTATTCGATTTTCATGGTATGATGCGGGCCATGATCCGCCGGCCCCGGCTTCTGGCGCGGCTGCAGCGCGCGCTGCGGCGCGCCCGCGTGGTGGCACTCCTCGGGCCGCGTCAGGCGGGCAAGACCACGCTCGCGCGACGCCTGGTCGCGCCGGGGTCGCGCAACTATTTCGACCTCGAGGCGCCTGCGGGCCTCGCCCGCCTCGACGAGCCGATGACCGCGCTCGCGCCCCTGCGCGGCGTGGTGGCGATCGACGAGGTCCAGCGCCGCCCGGATCTGTTCCCGGTGCTGCGCGTGCTTGCCGACCGGCGGCCGCTGCCGGCGCGGTTCCTGGTGCTCGGCAGCGCGTCGCCCGGGCTGCTGCCCCAATCCTCCGAGTCGCTCGCCGGGCGCATCGAGTTTGTTCCGATCGGCGGCTTCACGCTCGAGGAGCTGGGCGCGGCAAAGCTCGAGCGCCACTGGCTGCGCGGCGGCTTTCCGCGCGCCTACCTAGCCCGGCACGATGCCGACAGCTTCGCCTGGCGGGGCGGCTTCGTGCAGACGTTCCTCGAGCGCGATGTGCCGCAACTCGGTGCGGCGGTGCCCGCCACGACGCTGCTGCGGTTCTGGACCATGCTGGCGCACTGGCACGGCCAGGTCTGGAACGCCGCCGAACCGGCGCGCGCCCTCGGGGTGTCCGAACCGACCGCGCGACGCTACCTCGACCTCCTGTCAGGCTTGTACATGCTCCGGCAGCTGCAGCCCTGGCACGAGAACATCGCCAAGCGCCAGGTCAAGGCGCCGAAGGTCTATTTGCGCGACAGCGGTATCCTGCACCAGCTGCTCGGCATCCGCACTGCGCACGAACTGCTCGCGCATCCGAAGGCGGGCGCGTCGTGGGAGGGATACGCGATCGAGCAGGTGCTCGCGACGCTCGAGCACGACCAGGCGTATTTCTGGGCGACGCATCAGGGCGCGGAACTCGACCTCCTGCTCATGCGGCGAGGGCGCCGCTTCGGCGTCGAAATCAAGCGCGCGGACGCGCCGCGCATGACGCCCTCGATGCACCGCGCGCTTGCGGACCTGAAGCTGGAGCGCCTGGTCGTACTTTACCCGGGCCTGGAAGAGTACCGTCTCGCCGAGCGGGTGCTCGTCTGTCCGCTCGCGCGGGTCGGCGATCCCGCGCGCTTCGAGCGCCTGCTGCGCTAGCCTGATGTTCGGCGGATTACTTTCCACCATCGACCAGCCGCAAGCCCCTACCAGGTGGCGCGCGCCCGCGAAGAGCGCCACGTTCGACTGGCCGTTCCTCAGCTCCGCGCTCACGTCGGCGAAGAGCGCGAGGTTGCGCCGCAGCTCGCCCGAGGCGCCCAGCCCTATGCTGCGCGCTTCTCGATCGGTCTGACAGCGATCCGCAATCCGGTTGCGGCGAGGACTGCCGTCAGACTTCGTAGCTCGGGATTGCCGGAGGTGGAGAGCATTTTGTACGTCGCTTCGCGGGTCAGTTTCGCTTTGCGGGCGAGCTTCGCAATGCCGCCCTGTGCCTGGGCAACCTGGCGCAACGCGAGCATCAGTGCGGCTTGGTCGCCTTCCTCGATGACCGCCTCGAGGTAAGCGGCGGCTTCCGCCGGGTCCTTGAGCTGCTCGATCAGCCAGGGTTCGTAAGGAACGCTAGGCGCGACCGCGCGGCTTCGCTTGCGCGCTGCGGGTTTTGTAGTCCTCGAAACACTCTTTGGCACGGTTGATGTCCCTCTGCTGCGTCCTCTTGTCTCCTCCGCAAAGGAGAAGAACGATCACTTGGCCGACCCGCGCGAAATAAACGCGGTATCCCGGCCCCCAATCAATCCTGAGTTCCATCACACCCTCGCCGACCGGCTCCGCATCGCCGAAGGTTCCGGCGGCGACTCTCGCGAGGCGCGCCTCGATCCGCGTGCGCGCCTGCCTGTCCTTCAGGTCTTCCAGCCAGTCCACAAAGGGGCGCTGGCCGTCGGATGTCTGGTAGTAATGAAGCTCCATGGCGATTGTAATTTATAGTTTACAGGCGGTCAACTGCGCTGCTGCCGGGGCCCATAAGCAGGACGTGCGATGGCAAGGGGCGGGTGCGCCTCGACTACCGCATCCCGGCGCGCGGCCTGATCGGCTTCCAGGGCGAGTTCATGAACCTGACGCGCGGCACTGGCGTCATGAGACAACGACCTGGCGGTGAACCCGATCCGGACCAAGCAACTCGTCAACATCCGCGCCGCGGGCAAGGACGAAGCGCCGTGCAGCGGCGGGACGATGCTCTCGCGGTCCTTCAGGTCAAATGCGTGCGCTGCGAGCCCCTACCACGTCGAGCGCGCGCCCACGAAGAACGCCGCGTTCGAC
>DAIDBG010000143.1 GCA_027310225.1 bacterium
CCTCTCCCACTGAGAGCGGGAGAGGGGAAGCGTACGGCGCCGGCGATGCCGACGAAGTTTGGCTCGGCTGGCGTTGCCCGCAGTGCGGTTACCAGCCTGCGCAGATTGGCGGCTTCCCCGCCTTTGCGCCGGAGCTGACGCAGGGCGCGAGCGGCTACGATCCGGCGCATTTCCCGGAGCTCGCGCGGCTCGAAGCGGGGAACTTCTGGTTCCGCGCCAGGAACGGCCTGATCGCGTGGGCGATCGGGCGTTACTTCGCGGGCGCGAGGAGCTTTTTCGAGGTCGGTTGCGGCACCGGCTTCGTCCTGTCCGGGATCGCGGCGGCGTTTCCGTCGCTCAAGCTCGCGGGCAGCGAAGCGTCGGCGCAAGGCCTCGCGTTCGCCGCCGCGCGCGCTCCCGGCGCGCGTCTCATGCAGATGGACGCGCGGCGCATCCCGTTCCGGGACGAGTTCGACGTGGTGGGCGCGTTCGACGTGATCGAGCACATCGAGGACGACCGCGCGGTGCTCGCCGAGCTGCGCGCCGCGGCGGCGCCCCGGGGGGGCGTGATCGTCACGGTGCCCCAGCATCCTTCCTTATGGAGCGAGTACGACGTCCGGGCGGGGCACCTGCGGCGCTACCGCCGGGATGAGCTGCGCGCCCGGATGCTGGAGGCCGGGCTGGAAATCGTTAGAATCACCTCTTTTGTCACGGTGCTGCTGCCGCTCATGTGGCTGTCCCGGCTCGCGCAGCGCCGCCCGCGCGGCGCCTACGATCCGCTCGCCGAGCTGAGGGTCGCGCCGTGGATCAATTGGCCGCTGGAGCAAGCGCTCGCAGTCGAGCGCTTGCTAATAAGATCGGGTGTTTCATTGCCGGTCGGGGGATCACTGCTGGTGGTGGCGCGCCGGCCGTGAAGATCCCCTTCAACAAGCCGTTCACCATCGGCGCGGAGCTGGAGAACATCGCCGCCGCCGTGCGCGCCGGGCACCTCTCGGGCGACGGCCCGTTCACGCAGCGCTGCCATCGCTGGCTCGAGGAGCGCCTGGGCGCGCGGCGCGCGCTGCTCACGCACTCGTGCACGGCGGCGCTGGAGATGGCGGCGATCCTGTGCGACCTTGGGCCGGGCGACGAGGTGATCATGCCGTCCTTCACCTTCGTGTCCACGGCCAACGCCTTCGTGCTGAGGGGCGCAACGCCGGTTTTCGTGGACATCCGGCCCGACACGCTCAACCTGGATGAGACGGCTGCGGCGAAGGCGGTCACTTCGAAGACGCGCGCCATCGTGCCCGTGCACTACGCCGGAGTCGCCTGCGAGATGGACGCGATCATGGCGCTCGCGCGCAGCCGCAACCTCGTGGTCGTGGAGGACGCGGCGCAAGGGGTGCTCGCCGAGTACCGGGGCAGGAAGCTCGGCGCGATCGGGCACCTCGGCTGCCTCTCCTTCCACGAGACCAAGAACGTGATCAGCGGCGAGGGCGGGGCGCTGCTGGTCAACGACCAGCGCTTCACGGCGCGCGCGGAAATCATCCGCGAGAAAGGCACGAATCGCGCCCAGTTCTTCCGCGGCGAGGTGGACAAGTACGGCTGGATGGATATCGGCTCCTCCTATCTTCCGAGCGAGCTGGTCGGGGCCTTTCTGTGCGCGCAGCTCGAGCACGCCGTGGAGATCAACGCGCGGCGGTTGCAGTTGTGCGCAGCCTACCGGAGCGGCCTCGAGACGCTGGCGGCGCGCGGAGCGCTCGCCCTGCCGCGGCCGGAGCCCGCGGGCGCGACCGGCAACGGCCACATGTTCTACGTGCTGCTGAAGGACCTCGACACGCGCAGCGCGCTCATCGCGCACCTCAAGGCGCGCGGGATCCACGCCGTCTTTCACTACGTCCCGCTGCATTCCTCGCCGGCGGGCCGGAAGTTCGGCCGCACGGCGAGCCCGATGACGGTGACGGACGACGTGAGCGAGCGGCTGCTGAGGCTGCCCCTGTACTACACTCTCGCGGATTCCGACGTGGCGCAGATCGTCTCCGCGATCGCCGCCTTTTTCCACGGCCGGCCCGCATGAAAGCAGGCGCAAATGCGCACCACGACACGGGCCTGCACCGCCTGCTCGACCGCGCCGGAGTTTACGACGCGCTGCAGAATCTCCTGCTGCGCAAAGGGAGCCGCGAGCGCTACGTCGGCGAATTCATCCGCCCGTTTCCGGGATGCCGCATACTCGACATCGGCTGCGGTCCCGCGGGCATGCTCGCGTACCTGCCGCCGTCCATCGGCCAGTACGTCGGCTTCGACATGAATCCCGCCTACATCGAGGCGGCGCGCCGGCGCTGGGGGTCGCGCGGGACTTTCTACTGCCGTAAAGTCGACGCGGCGGCGCTTCCCGCGGGCGATGCCTACGACATCGTGCTCGCCAACGGCATCGTGCATCACCTGGAGGACGCAGAGGCGCTCCGGCTCTTCGATATCGCGTACCGGGCACTCAGGCCGGGCGGGCGGCTGCTGACCTACGACAACGTTTACATCGAGAGCCAGCACTGGTTCGCGCGCTGGCTCATCGGTCGCGACCGCGGCAAGGCGGTGCGCACGCGCGAGGCGTACGAGGCGCTGGCGCGCAGCCGCTTCACGCGGATCGAGAGCACGATTCTGTACGACACGCTGCGGGTGCCGTACACCATCCTGGTCATGTGCGGCACCCGAACCGGTGAATAGTGAATGGTGAATGGTGAATGGAAAACCCGTGCGGATGGCTCGATGACCGCTGAGAACGGCCCGGCCGGGGTCTCCGCCCGCAAGCTGTGGGTACTGTATGCCGCGGCGGCGGCGGCGTTCATTCCGGCGCTCGGCTTCTACTATGTCGGCGAGGAAGCGATCTTCCCGATCTCCTCGCTCGAGATGTGGTACGCGGGCGAATGGATCCAGCAGCGCTTTCTCGGCGGCAGCCTCCAGCACAACCCGCTGTTCAACTGGATCATCATCGCGATCAGCCGGCTCGTCGGCTGGGCGTGGATGCTGCCGGTCGCGCGGCTGGTGACGATCGGCGCGACGGTCTCGGCCGGGCTGGTGCTCGCGTGGCTCGCATCGCGCGCGTTCGGGGACCGGCGCTTTGCGGCACTGGCCGCGGTCGTTTACATGACGCTGGCCGACGTCGTGCTCTACCGCGGGTGGCTCGCCTACGTGGACCCGCTGTTCGGCTTCTTTGTTTTCTCCGCGATCGCCTGTCTGTGGGTGGCGTGCCGGGAGCGGCGAGCCGCGCTGCTCGGCCTGGCGGTCGCCTCGCTCACGCTGGCGTTTCTCGCCAAGGCGTTCACGGCCTACGTCTTCTATGGCACCGCCGTCCTCGTGCTGCTCCTCGACCGCGGGCACCGCCGCTTTCTGCTGAGCCCGGCGTCGCTCGCCATTCACGCCGCGGGCGTCGCGGCATTGACGGTCTGGCTCGGCATCCTGCCCGCCAACGAGGGGCAGGGCGTGCGCATGTTCAAGGAGATCCTCGACAAGCTCGGCTTCACCGGCGTGCGCGATTACCTCGAGAAGCTCGTCGCTTATCCCGCCGAGACGGTGCTGAAGCTCTCCCCGGCCGTGCTGCTCGCCCTCTACTACACGCGCAGGCGGCCCTGGGCGCAGGATCCGGCGCGACCGGTCCTCATGACGGCGGCGGCGATCGCGGCCCTCGGCTACCTGCCGTACTGGCTCGCGCCGCAGAGCCACACCCGCTACCTGCTGCCGCTCTATCCGCTCGCGGCCCTGGTGTTCGCGCGTGTGATCTGGGACGCGGGGCCGGCGGCGCAGTCAGTGACCGTCCGCTGGTTCGGCGTGCTGCTCGCGATCAAGCTCGCCGTCGCGCTGGCGATCTTTCCCTACTATCAGAAGGCCTACCGCGGCGAGAATTTTGCCGCCGCGGCGAAAGCGATACTCGATCGCACCCGGGGGCACGCCCTCTACACCACCAACGTCAGCGCCAGCGGCCTCAGCGTGGCGGCCAACCTGGACATCCTGCGCCTGCCCGCGCCGCCGCTCGTATGGCCGCCGCCCGCCTGGGATTCGGGGTTCGTCATTTCGTACACGCCGGATCCCGGCATGGGACAGGTGGCCGAAAAATACCGCCTGGGCGGCAACGACCTCTACCTGCTGTGCCGCGGCGCCGCCTGCAACGCCCGGTGATCATTCACGCCGTTGATTGATCGAGCAGTTGCTCGATCGCAGCGATCACGCGCGCCGATGATAGCTGCTGCAGGCAGTCGCTGAAGCTCGAAAGGTTTCTTTCGCAGCCTTCGAGCCGGCACGGCACGCACGCTCCCGTGCCCTGCAGCAGCGTGACATTACCCGATTTCTGGCTGCCGCAGCGCCGCCACGG
Source organism: bacterium (assembly GCA_027310225.1). Classification (GTDB taxonomy): domain Bacteria; phylum Pseudomonadota; class Gammaproteobacteria; order Burkholderiales; family SG8-41; genus SG8-41. Next base: position 4,322 of record DAIDBG010000143.1, read on the forward strand.
GTTCGCGTCGGGCGCATGGCCGCGCGGCCACGGTCCCCACTTGACCGGATTGGTCGGCCCGTAGAGCGCGACGGTCGGCACGCCGAGCGCCGCGGCGATGTGCGTCATCGCCGTGTCGGGGCCGACATGGACGCGGGCGCGGCTCGCCAGACAGGCGGAAGCGCCGAGCGAGAGCTTCCCCGCGGCATTGATCGTTCCCGGCGGCATGCCGCGCGCGAGGGCGGCGACGTAGGCAAGCTCCGCGGCGTCCCTGCCGCCCGAAAGCGCGATGCGGAAACCGCGCGCGGCAAGCCAGCGCGCGACCTCGGTCCAGCCTTCGGGGTGCCACATCTTGTAATTGAACCGGGGATGGGTGTGCAGCACGGCGAGCGGCGCGGCACCGCCGTTTCCGAGCAGTTGCGTCACCTGCCGCTCGTCGTCGGCGTTCCAGGCGACGGTCACTTCGCCGCTGCGCGGGATGCCGAGGGCGTCGGCGAGCGCAAGGTGCATGCGCACGGTGTGCGTGTTGAGGTCGTCGAACGCGACCCAGCGCTGCAGCAGGCGCCGCTTCCAGGCCTCCTGGCGCGCGGGCAGGAGCAGTCCGGCGCGCCAGCGCCCGGCGAGGAAGGCGTAGAACGTCGGGCGGTCCCCCGGCACCAGCGACAGCGCCACGTCGTAGCGGCGCAGCAACTGCAGCGCGAAATCGAGGTGCTGCAGCAGGCCGGGGCGCTCGGCAATGGTGAGCACGCGCCTCACGTCGGGGTTGGCGGCGATGATGCCCTTGGTGCCCGTGAACGCGAGGACATCCACCGCGGTCTGCGGCCAGGCGCGCTTGAGAGACCGGATGAGCGGCGTCGCGAGCAGCACATCGCCGATGCGGCGCGTCACCACGACCAGGACCGAGCGCGGGCCCGGCGATGAAGCGGGACCGGTCACAGATACCGGTCCACGCCGAGCGGCGCCCGGCTGCGCGGGGAGGCGATGAGCTTCGCGAGCAGGCGCTGGTTCTCCGCGAAGCCGGAGTGATCGCTCTCGCGGTGCCACAAATGGAACACCGGCGCTGCGAAACGCGCGCTCTTGTGCTTTACGCCCGCGTGCAGCAGCCGGATCACGAGGTCGGAATCCTCCAGGCCCCATTTGCCGGCATAGGTCTCGTCGAGTCCGTTGACCGCCAGCAGGTCCGAGCGCCAGGCGGAGAAGTTGCAGGTCTTCACGCCCTCCCAGCGGCCGGGACGGCTCCTGCGGAACGCGCCGTCAGGCAGCCTCAGCAGCGGAACGAAGCGGTTGACGTCTCGCCGCAGCCACGCCGCGAACCATTGCGTCCGCGTCCAGCGGTGCACGGGAATACCCTGCCGCAGGACGCGCTCCGTGAACCCGGGGCCCAGCAGCACGCGGTTGCCGGAGAGAAAATATCCCCGCTCGGCGAGGCGGCGGTGCTGCGCGACGAAGTCCGGCGGCGGGACGCAGTCCCCGTCGGTGAAGATCACGTACTCCGCGCGCGTCGCGGCGAGCGCGCGGTTGCGGATTTTCGCGGCGCGGAATCCCCGGTCCTCCTGCCAGAGGTGCGAAAGGGGAAAGGGGGCGCGGCGGATGCGGGACTCGACCAGCCCGCGGACATCGTCGGCGGAGCCGTCGTCGGCGATGATGATCTCGAACGCGCGGTCGGTCTGCTCCTCGTACGCGTCGAGCAGCGCAGCGAGCGCGTCGGGGCGGTTGTAGGTGGCGACGATGACGGCTAGGCGCATTTGTCGCGGTGATGGAGTGCTTATTGATCGTTACGAAACCGGATGACAAATCCGGACTCGCTCGACGCTCCCCTCGCCCCTCGGGAGAGGGGTTGGGGGTGAGGGGTCGAGCGATGTAACGAAGTTACGTAAAGCTCGATAAGAGTGCCTAAAAAATGGCCTTCCCCTCCTTTTCAAGGAGGGGTGGATGCGAAGCAGACGGGGTGGTTGTGGTTCATCCATTACCCCCACCACCCCGCCCGGCCAGACGAGCTGCATCTCGTCTGGCGCTCGATGGCTCGGAGACATGCTCCTCGAAATCCCATCTCGCCCTCCGGCAGGAGGGGAAAATGCATAACGCATTCACTCGTTTTGTTAGGCACGCTTAATCACTTGATTACTTGCTCCTGGCGCGCCTGTTCAGCCAGGAGCATGAGCTTGAGATAGCGGTAATACGAACCCTCCGCGTTTGCGACCGCCAGCATGAAACCCTCGCGCCCGTCGAGGAAGCCCAGCCGCAGGAAGTAGGTGCGGAAGAACGCCCAGCCGCCGTGCAGCAGCGCGGTGGCGAGCGTGGCGCGGCGCCCGTCGCGGCGGAAGGCGTGCGCGCTCGCCGTCGAGTAGAGGTTCATCTTGGCGAGCATCTGGTCGAGGTCGGTGATCGCCTCGTGCATGATCGGCGGCCTGAGCCTGCCCGTGGCGCCGTTGACGATCAGGCGGTCGTGCGTGTGGTCCTCGGAAAAGCGCGCGGCGTCGCGGCGGAAGAGGCGCGTGACGCGGTCCGGCCACCAGCCGGAGTGGCGCATGAAGCGCCCGCAGAAGCTGGAACGGCGCGGAAAAGTAAAGGCCACCTTCCCGCCCGGCGCGGTCATGGCGTGCTCGATTTCGCTCCGCACTTCCGGCGTGATCCACTCGTCCGAATCGAGCGCGAGCACCCACGTTCCGCTCGCGCGGTCGAGCGCGCGATTCTTCTGCGGGCCGTGGCCGGGCCAGTCGGGCGTCTGGTGCACCTTCGCGCCCAGGCTGCGGCAGATCTCCAGCGTGCGGTCGCTGCTGCCGGAATCCACGATCACGACCTCGTCGGCCCACGCGACCGATCCCAGGCAGCGGCGGATCGTCGGCTCAGCGTTCCGGGTGATGACGATGACCGACAGCTTCATTTGCTCCGCGATTGTAACCCGGCGAAAAGCAGCCCCGTGAGCCAGGCGTAGAGCAGCCCCTCGGTGTGGTCGAGCAGCAGGGAATTGAACAGGCTGCCGATCGCTATCGTCAGGACCAGCCCGCGCGCGAGATGGCCTTCGAGCGGCGTGGCGAGCCTTGGGGCAAGGCGCCACTGCGTCCAGAACAGGTACAGCATGACCGCCAGGCCGATCGCGCCGACCTGGACCGCGATCAGTAGGTACTCGTTGTGCGGATTGACGGTCCCGGTCACCGCGCCGCGGGATGCGTTTTCCGCGTAAGCCTTGGGGAAGCCGCCGGTCCCGACACCGGTCAGCGGGTTCTCGCGGATGATGGCAAGACTCACACGGTAGAACTCGAGACGCTGGCGGTTCGACTCCTGTGCCGCCTGGGCGGAGGGCGAAGAAACCGGCTGGCCCGGCAGGAACGCGAACCGGCTCTGGAACGGCCCCGGAACGACGGCGAGTGCCGCGATGATCGCCAATGTGGCGGCCGCTGCGTAGGCCGTCCCGCGCCACCGCCGCCAGGCATACCCCAGGTACAGCGCGAGCGCCACGAGCACGACCTGCCCGGTGCGGCCCTGGACCAGGAGCATCACGTTGATCGCCGCCAGGACCGCGACCCCGGCGCACGCCGCGCGCCACGCCCGCGACCGCGCCGCCATCGCGAGCAGCGCGAAGAGGAAAGCGTAGTACGCCATCAGGATGTTGTGGGTCAGGTACTTCTTGAATACAACCGGGTTGGCTGGATCGTCCACCAGCAGGCCGCCCGGGACGGGAACGCCCGCTGCGATCAGGTAGGAGAGCAGCAGCACCACGCCGAGTGAAACGGACAGCGCCTGGAGCGCGCGCGTGCGGGCGGCGGCGTCGCGAAAAAGAAAGACGAACAGGGGGATGAACAGGAGATCGGCGTACTTGCCGAGATAGGCGGCGGCATCGCCGGGATAGCGCTCGCCGTAGAGCACGCCGGCGAGCAACACGCCGAACAGGGCGAGCGCTCCGAGCGCGGCCCGGTTGCCGCGGATGGCCTGCCACTTGTCGCGGTAGGCGCCGCCCGCCAGGAAGGCCGCGAGGATGACGGCCAGCAGCACGTTGTCGAGCGCGACCGAGATCGGGATCGAGAACCCCAGGCCGATGGCGGCCCAGCGGGCGAACTGGTCCGCGCCGGCGGAGAGTCGGGGGAGGAGCATTCCGGTTCCAGGAAGCTTCCCGGTCACTCAATCACCGGCCGGGCGGTAATCGGTGACCCATTTCGCGAGATCGGCCCTGACGCGGGCGTCATCGGCCGCGCCGCCGCGCAGCCAGTACTCGAGCCGCAGCAGCCAGTCGCTGTTTTCGGTGCGCGCCTGCGCGATCCTGAGCTTGGGGTGCGGCGTGGGCATGAGGTTCTCGTCGGCGGCGAGCGGCTCCTCGTAGAGCTTCTCTCCGGGCCGCAGTCCCGTATAGACGATCCGGATCTCGTCCTCGGTGAAGCCCGAGAGCTTGATCAAGTCGCGCGCGAGGTCGGCGATCCGCACCGGCTCGCCCATGTCGAGAACGAAGATTTCTCCGCCCCGGCCCATCAGCCCCGCCTGCATCACGAGCTGCACCGCCTCGGGAATGGACATGAAGTAGCGCGCCACTTCCGGGTGGGTGACGGTGACGGGGCCGCCCGCCGCGATCTGCTCGCGGAATTTCGGGATCACGCTGCCCGTGCTGCCGAGCACGTTGCCGAAGCGCACCATCACGAAGCGCGTCGCGGCCGGCTGCTGCAGCGCCTGGCACACCATCTCGGCGAGGCGCTTCGAAGCGCCCATCACGCTCGTCGGATTGACCGCCTTGTCGGTCGAGACGAACACGAATTTCTCGACGCCGCCGGCCGCGGCGGCGTGCGCGATGACGTGCGTGCCCGCGACGTTGTTGAGCACCGCCTGCCAGGCGTTGTCGTTCTCCATCAGCGGCACGTGCTTGTAGGCGGCGGCATGGAAGATCACCGAGGGGCGGTGGGCGCGGATCACCTGCTCGACACGCGCCCCGTCCTTCACGTCGCCGATGGCGCACGTCACCCGTGCCTGCGGATGGCGCGCGGCGAATTCCTGCTCGATGGTATAGAGCGCCAGCTCGTTCAGCTCGAACAGCACGATCCGCCGCGGCGCGAAGCGCGCGACCTGGCGGCAGAGCTCCGCGCCGATCGAGCCGCCGGCGCCGGTGACCATCACCACGCGGTCGGTGAGCCAGCCGCGCAGCCCCGCGGTGTCGAGCTTCACCGGGTCGCGCCCGAGGAGATCGTCGAGCTCGACGTGGCGCACCTGCGACACCGTGACGCGCCCGCTCACGAGGTCGTCGAACGAGGGCACCGTCAGCACCTTGAGGCCGGCCCGGTTGCAGATCTCGACCACCCGCCGCCGCTCCGTGTGCGTCGCCTCCGGCAGCGCGACGATCGCCTGCGCCACGCTCATCCTGTGCTGCCAGCGCGGGATATCCGCGAACCGTCCCAGCACGTTCACGCCGTGCAACTGCCGCCCGACCCTGGCGTCGTCGTCGTCGAATACGCCGACCACGCGCCATTGCGGGCTGCGCGCGAGGTCCTTGATCAGGTTGACCGCCGCTCCCCCCGCGCCCAGCACGAACACCGGTTCCCGGCGGGTGCCCGCCAGCACGTCGAAGCGGTGCTCCTTCCACGCCCGGTAGGCGAGCCGGCTGCCGCACATGAACGCCGCGAGCAGGATCGGGCTCAGGATGAGCACCGAGCGCGGCACCGCGACTTCCAGCATGAGGAGCAGCGCCGGCACGGCGAGCGCGCCGACCGCTACCGCGGAGAGAATGCGCTTCAGGTCCGGGAGGCTTGCGTAGCGCCAGATGCCGCGGTACAGCCCGAAGCCCAGAAACAGCGCCGCGTACGCCGGGATCACCCATGACAGGCTGGTCAGCGCGAGCGCCAGGTAGAAATCGGGAACCTCGAGGTTAAAGCGCAGCCAGAACGCAGCGAGCCACGCGGCCGCCGCCGCCGCGACGTCGTGAAAGAAGGCGAGAAACGTTCTCCAGTTGTGCTTCACCGCGGCGCCCCCGCATTGAACCGGGACCACGCGTGCCCGATCGCTCCGATCAGCACCAGGTAGGCTCCTGCCGCAACCGCGAGCACGATCGCCTGCAGCGGCGCGGGCAGGGTCAATACGATCAGCGCAAGCGCCCCGCAGGCAAGCATCAGGCCGTACTCGGCAAGCGCGGTCTTCCGGTGCCCCCAGCCCATCAACACCAGGCGCTGATAGTAATGATCGCGGTGCGCCTCCCACACGCGCTCGCGGCGTAGCAGGCGGCGCGCGAGCGTCACGCTCGCGTCCGCAATGAAAGGCGAGAAAACGACGACGGGGAACCACCAGCTCCAGTCGCGCTGAAGCCACCCGATTGCACCGAACGCGCCGGCGAGGAAGCCGAGCGGGACCGAACCCGTGTCGCCCATGAAAACGCGCGCCGGATGAAAATTGAACACGAGGAAGGCCGCGGCGGCGGCGGCGACGCTGAAGTTCACCAGCGCGAAAGCTGTGCTGCCGGAAAGCCACGCCGCGATGCCGTAGCCGCCGAAACCGATCAGCGCCATGCCGCCCGCGAGCCCGTCCGAGCCGTCCATGAAATTGTAGAGGTTTGCCATCCACGCGATCGCGACGGCGACCGCGGCGATGACGATCCAGCCCTGGATGCCGAGCAACATGTCCGCCGCAAAAAGGCCCGCGCCGAGGAGGTGCACGCCCAGCCGCCAGGCGGCTGCGACGCCACCCACGTCTTCGAGGAAAGAAATCGCGAGCATCACCGCATACGCCGCCCACGCGGCGTCCGGCAGATTCGGTGCCGCGGTCGCCCACGCAAGGATGATGCCGGCATGAATGCCGATGCCGCCGGTGCGGGGCACGGGCCTCTCGTGCAGCGAACGGCGGCCGGGACGATCGAGCGCGATGAAAGACAAGCGGCTGCGAAGGAGCCACCAGATAATGACGAGCGTTGCGGCGAACGCGGTCAGCGGAGCCAGAAGCGCAGGCGTGAACAAGCGTCAACGCTCCGACTGGCCAATCACGTGAAAGCCTTCCTTCTCGGCGGCAATGACGAGGCGTGCATCGAGACACACGAACTCCATGGCCGAAGGCCGTTGCCTGCTCGCCAGAATGGCCGCGGCGAGCTGGAGGGCGTCGACCGCGCGCAACGCGTGTAGGCGAAGCAGGCGCATGGCGTGCTCCTTGATCCACTGACCCGGCGCGACCTCAATCCAGCCGTCGTGCAGTTCGCCCAGGCGACGCAGGGCGAGGCTGGCGCCGCGGCGATCCACGGAGCCTTCACGCTCCATTCTCGCGATCGCGGACGCGCATTCCACGGGCGTACCCCACCATATGGCCATCCCGCCTCCGCCCGTGCGCAACGCCTCCAGAGCCTGGGTTCGTGCCTCCGCGATCAGCAGCGGCACGATCGCCGAGGCGTCCCAATAGCGGATCATCACTCTTCTTCGCGTTCGGCGAGCAACGCGTCCACGATGCTCGCCCCGCCTTTGGCCTTCGGGATGGGGCCGGTCAGCTTGATCTTCGATGCGTGCGTCTTGGGACGCTTGACGAGCCCGGTGCGCTCAAGCTCGCGCAGCCAGCCTTCGGTCTCCTCGTCGGTCTGGGTGGTCACGGGCTCGAGGCGCGCCACGGGCTTCTCCCGGTCCATGATCAGAACGGTTTCGCCGCGCTTGACGGCCTCCAGCAGGGCGCTGAGGCGATTCTTCGTTTCGGTTATTGAGGCCTTTTTCATCTGGCTATTCTAGCCATTTCACTCTGGGCCGGTCAAGGCGCCATGCGCGGAGCCGGCGCTGTGCATTTCAGCATTGCCCATTTCCCATTCCCGATTTCCCATTCTCCGCTCACTGTTCACCGTTCACCTCTCACCGCTCTTGAACCACCGTGCCGTTTCGGCCAGCCCCTGTCCGAGCGTGAACGGCGGCTGCCAGCCGAGCTCGCGGCGGATCCTGGAGCTGTCCACCTGCAGCGAGCCGGTGAGCCGCGCCGCCTCCCCGCCACGCCCGGCGAGCGCAGCGGCGGCACGCAGCAGCGCGGGCGGGCAGGGGAATAAACGCGGCTGCGCGCCGAGGGCGCGCGCGATCGCCCGAATGAGATCCGGCGTCGGAACATCCTCTCCATCGCTTACGAGGTAGGTCTGTCCTGCGGACTGCGGCGCGCCGGTCGCGGTTAAGATCGCGTCAACGAGATTGCCGAGATAGACGAGGCTGCGCCAGTTGTGCACGGACGCGAGCGGCAGCGGCACGCCGCGCGCGACGAGCCGCAGCAGGCGCAGAAAATTGCCCTTGACGCCCGGGCCATAGACGAGCGGCGGCCGCAGCACGACCACCTCGAGCCCGGTCGCGCGCGCAATCTGCAACAGCTCCTGCTCCGCTTCCCACTTGGAAATGCCGTACGCGTCCTCCGGGCGCGGTGGGTCGCCCTCCACAAATGCCTGCGATACGGTGCGCTCGCCGTTGACCTTGACGCTGCTCAGGAAAACCAGGCGACGCACGCCGGCCGCCGCGGCCTGCTCGGCGAGCCGCCGCGTGCCCTCGACGTTGACACGGCGATACTCGGCGAGCGGATCGGCCGCAGCCTCCCGCAGCACGTGTGTGCGCGCGGCAAGGTGCACGACGCAGTCGCTCCCGGCCAGGGCGTCGCGCCAGTCGGTCTTTGCGCCGATGTCCCCGACAGCAACCGTCGCGCGCGGCGCACCCGTGTTGCCCGGGCCGCGCACTGCGCGGCGCAGTCCATGACCCGCCCTTTCCAGCGCTTCGCACAGCGCGGAGCCGACGAAGCCGTTCGCGCCGGTGACGAGCAGAAGCCCTCTCACTTCCCGCGCGCGGTCCAGGTCATGAACCGATTGACCAACCGCTGCGGGATGAGGTGGCATACCTCGGTCAGCACCGGCCATGTACGATGAGCGGGCCGGTGAACTCCCGCATGAAGGCGACCGCCTGGCTGAAATGCGCGTCCCGGTCGTTGAAATAGGCGACCAGTGGCCCGGCGTCAGCGATGACGCTTCTCACGCAGCCTCTTTCTTACGTTTATGTGATGAATCACATCCGGAAGAGCGCAGCGATCTTCTCGCGGTCCGGCCGATGCACCACGCCTTTCTCGGTGATCAGCGCCGTGACGAGCGCGGCGGGCGTGACATCGAAGGCGGGGTGGCGCGCCGGGACGCTCCCGGGCGCCCATTCGACCCCGGCAAAACCCCGCACCTCGGCCGCTCCGCGCTCCTCGATCGGGATCGCCGCTCCGTCCGGCAGCTTCAGATCAATCGTGGAAAGCGGAGCGGCCACGTAGAACGGGATGCCGTGCCGCCGGGCGAGTACGGCGACCATGTAGGTACCGATCTTGTTCGCCACGTCGCCGTTGGCGGCCACGCGGTCGGCGCCGACGATCACGGCATCAACCTCCCCGCGGCTCATCAGGTGACCGGACATGCTGTCGGTGATCAGCGTCACCGGGATCCGGTCCTGCTCGAGCTCCCACGCGGTGAGCCGCGCGCCTTGGAGGAACGGGCGCGTCTCGTCCGCGATGACCGAGACGCGCTTGCCGGACTCGACCGCGGATCGGATCACGCCCAGCGCGGTCCCGTGGCCGGCCGTGGCAAGCGCGCCCGCGTTGCAATGGGTGAGGACCCGCGCCCCGTCCCGCAGCAATCCTTCACCGTGCCTGCCCATCGCCCGGTTGGCCTGCACGTCCTCGGCGAGAATCCGGTGCGCTTCCTGGATGAGCCGCCCGGCGATTTCGTCCGGCGCGGACCCCTTTGCTTTCTCCAGCACGGCCCGCATGCGCTCCAGCGCCCAGAACAGATTGACGGCGGTGGGTCTCGATCCGGCGAGCGCGTCGAACGCGCGCGTCATGGCGGCTGCGAATTCGGACGGCGGCGCGTCCTTCACGCGCCGGGCCTCCAGGGCGATCCCGTACGCGGCGGCGCAGCCGATGGCGGGCGCGCCCCTCACCACCATGTCGCGGATGGCCTGCGTGACGGCCGCGGCCGAATCGCAGGCGACGAATTCGACGCGCTGCGGCAGCCGCCGCTGGTCAATCAGCTCCAGCCGGCCGTCGCGCCAGCGCAGCGTCTGGACTCCCGATTTCACGGATTTTTCGAACAAGGTTCACGCCGTTCCGGCTTCATGGGCCTGAGCCAGTTCTGCACCGAAAGACCCGGCACGCGACGAAACTCGCGCTCGTTGTTGGTCACCAGGATCGCCCCGATGTGCCGGGCGTGTGCCGCTATCAGCAGGTCGTAAGGGCCGATCCGGCGGGCGGCCCGTTCGAGCGAAGCGCGAATCTCCCCGTAGCTGCGCGCCGCGCCAACCGGAAAATCCTCCATCTGGAACAATTCGAGCAGGCCGGTGAGCGCCTGCGTGCGCTCAACGCTCACGTCACCGCGTTCGAACCCGTAGTGGATCTCCGCGAGCGTGACCGCGGAGACCCGGATTTCTCCCGGAGACCGGCCCGACAGCCGCCGCTTGATCCGCTCGTGGCCCGGTGCCCGGTCAACGAGGTACGCAATCGTGTCGGTGTCGAGCAGCCAGATCATCGCCAGCGTCTTTTCTGCATCCGGGGCTGGCGTCGCACGAGCTTGCCGCGGAACTGCGACAGGATGGCGTCAAGCTGCTCCATCGTGATGCGCTTGGGAAGCAGCAGCACGCCTCCGGCCGAACGCTTGACCAGCACCTCGTCGCCGTCAAACCGGAATTCCTTCGGCAGCCGCACCGCCTGGCTGTTGCCGTGCTTGAACACCTTGGCCGTCTTCATCGGGTTCTCCGGGGGAATAGATACGGGCAGTATATACCCGGTGACGGACCGGCTCAACGCGTGACGATGCCCACCGTTTTTTAAATGACGCGGTCGTTGCCGCCGTCCACCGGCACCTGCGCGCCGGTGGTCTTGGCGAAGATCGGGCCGCACATCTCCGCCGCAAGCTCCGCCACGTCCCGGCTGTCGACCTCGACGCCGAGCACGTTGTTCGTCCGGTAAGACTCGACGGTGAGGCCGTAATGCCGGGCGCGCTCCGCCAGCACCTCTTCGGTCCAGATCCCCGTGTCGAATACCGCGTTGGGATGGATCGTGTTCACGCGGATTGCGTCGCGGCCCCATTCGAGCGCAGCGACCCGCGCGAGCTGGGTGAGCGCCGCCTTGGAGGCCGAATAGGCCGCGGCGCCGGGGCCCGGCGCCGGGACGTTCTTCGAGCCGATAACCACGACTCGGCCGCCCCGCGGCGCGAGCTTCAGGAGCGGGTGGCACTCGCGCAGGAGCGCAAGATTCGCATCGACATTGACTTGCATCACGCGCTGCCATTCCCCGGAGCCGAGGGAGTCGATGCGCCGGCCGCCGGGAAAGACCCCGGCGTTGAGGATCAGCATATCGAGGCCGCCAAACGCGCGGACAGCGGTTTCCAGGGAACTGACGACATCGCTTTCGACGGTGACATCGCAACGTAGCCCCAGAAAATCCGCGCGTTTGTAAACGTCCTCAATTTTCGGATCGAGATCGAGGCCGACGACCGCCGCGCCGCGCTTGAGGAGCGCTTCCACGCAGGCCTTCCCGATGCCCGAGGCGGCGCCGGTGACCAGCGCCACTTCGCCCGTGAAAACCGGCGGCGCGCCGGCCTTCTTCAGCTTGGCCTGCTCGAGGTCCCAGTATTCGACGTCGAAGATGTCCTTTTCGGGCAGCGCCCGGTAGCCGCCGAGCGCCGTCGCCCGCAGGATCACGTCGATGGTGTGGGAATAGATGTCGTGCACGATCTTCGCGTCCTTCGCCGTGCGCCCGGCGCAGCCCAGCCCGAACCCCGCATCGAGCACGACCCGCGGCGCCGGGTCGAGCAGGGTCTTGGGCTCCCGGGCCGACGGCGCATGCCGGCTGAAGTACTCCTTGTAGGCCGCGGCGTAGGCGCCAACGTCGCGGCCGAGCATCGGAACGCGCTTCGTCCGCAGCACGTGATCGGGGGTGGCCGGCCCCTGCTGCGACAGCGCCGCGACGTCGTTCCGGCGCGCGAAGGACAGGTATTTCGGCTGGCTGTGGGTGGACAGCACGACGGGAAAGCCCGCGCAGGCGGAAATTTCCCGCCGCAGTCCGGCGAGCTCGAGCCGCTGGGCCGGGGAGATTCCGTCGGCTCTTGCCGGTGGCAGCTCCCACGCGCCGTGCTTCGCCAGGTACTCCTCCGCCCGCGCGACCAGCCCGATCATGCGCTCGTAGGACTCCCTGGCCGTGCTGCCGAACGAAAAGATGCCGTGGTTCATGAGCACCATGCCGATGGTGCCGGCGTTCGCCTCGGCCGCGAACCGGCGCGCGCACAGCCGCGCCAGGTCGAAACCCGGCATCACGTAGGGGATGAGCACGGTGTCCTTGCCGAAGATCGCGCGCGCGTGCCGCTCGCCCTCCGGCGTATTGGTGATGGCGAGCAGGGCGTCGGCGTGGGTATGGTCCACGTACTTGTAGGGCAGGATCGCGTGGAGGATTGCCTCGACCGAGGGCGCCGGCGCGCCGGCATGCGTCACGTGCGTCGCGAGCTCGTTCATCATCTGCGGATCGGAGAGCGCCTCGAGCCGCGCGAGCTTCGCGAGGTGCGCCATGCGCACCGGTGCGAAGCCGGGCGCCTCGATGGTCTCGAGGTCCCAGCCGCTGCCCTTGACGTGGAGGATGTCTTCTTCCTCGCCGAGGAGGCTGCACTCGCGGAGCTTGACCGAAGTGTTTCCACCGCCGTGCAGGACGAGCGAGGAATCGCGCCCGAGCAGCCGCGAGGAGTAAACGCGCAACTCGAGCTCGGTCCGGCAGCGCGCGGCTTCGGCGTCATTCCAGAGGCTTTTCATGCGGCTTTTATGGGTAATGGGGCGTCTCAGCGGTCGCCGAGACACGCGGGTTCAGGGATCGCTGAGACACGGCCGGGAATGCGTAATGGACGAACAGCTGCTTGTGTGACCTGTTGCCGCGCATTATCCATCACCAATAGAAGAAAAAAGAAGCCGGGCCGGCCGAAACTTCTTTGTGACTCGCGGCATCCTGTGATAAGATAAAGAAATCAAACACTTCCAGTTTTTCTTTCCCCGCTTGGTCTCCGCTTCCTCCGCCAACCTTCAGCTCGCGCTCGAGGACCTCTGGAACGGCGTGCGCGCAATCTACGTCTGGCCGATGCTCGGCTGGCTCGAAATCAAGCAGCGCTACCGGCGTTCCGTGCTCGGGCCGTTCTGGCTCACGATCAGCACCGGCGCCCTGGTCGGCGGCATGGGCCCGCTCTACAGCAAGCTCCTCGGGCAGCCGATGTCGGCGTATTTCCTCTACCTCGCGGCGAGCTTCGTGCTGTGGATCTTCATCTCGAGCCTGATCAACGAAGCGTGTACCTCCTTCATCTCGGCCGAGGGCTACATCAAGCAGATCCGGCTGCCGCTCACGGTCCACGTCCTGCGCATGGTGTGGAGAAACCTCATCATCCTCGCGCACAACGCCGTGATCGTGGTGGTGGTGTTGCTGTTTTTCGGCCCCGGTCTTGACTGGAATCTCCTGCTGGTGCCGGTGGGCGTGCTCCTGATCGCGGTGAACGGCGTGTGGCTCGGCATCCTGCTTGGCCTCATCTGCGCCCGCTTCCGCGACATCCCGCTGATCGTGGCGAGCCTCGTGCAGGTGGCGATGTTCCTCACGCCGGTGTTCTGGAGCGCGGACATGCTGGGCCGCAACCGGTGGGCGGCGGAAGTGAATCCGCTGTTCCATTTTCTCGAGATCGTGCGCCGCCCGCTGATGGGCCAGAGCCCGGAGCTCCTGTCATGGGTGGTGGTGCTGCTCACGACCGTCGCAGGATATCTCGTCATGCTCGGCTTCTTCCGGCGCTACCGCGCGCGCATCGCCTACTGGGTGTGAACGATGGCGCGCGTGCGTGCGGAAAGGATCGTGGTCGAGTTTCCCATTTACGGCGCGCAAAGCCGCTCGCTCAAGAACACCTTCATCCGCGCCGCGACCGGCGGTCTGCTCGCCAGGGATGCCGCGGAGCGGATCGTAGTGCGGGCGCTGAACGGCGTCACCTTCGAGTTCCGGCAGGGCGACCGCGTCGGCATCGTGGGCCACAACGGCTCGGGCAAGACGACGCTCTTGCGGGTGCTCGCCGGTGCCTACGAGCCGGTGAGCGGGGAGATCAGGGTGGAAGGCAAGATTGCCTCGATGTTGAGCATTACTCTCGGCATGGATCCGGAGGCAACCGGCTACGAGAACATCTTTATGCGTGCGGCCATCATGGGGCTCAAGCCGCGTGAAGTGCCGCCCCTCGTGGATGAAATTTGCGAGTTCTCGGAGCTGGGCGATTACATGGATATGCCGATGAGAACGTATTCAAGCGGAATGGCGATGCGGCTGGCTTTTGCGATCTCGACCAGCGTGCCGGCGGATGTTGTCCTGATGGACGAGTGGCTGAGCGTGGGCGATGCATCCTTTTCCGAGAAGGCGCAGCAGCGGCTGCGCAGGCTGCTCGACCAGGCAAAGATCCTGGTGCTCGCCTCGCACAACGAGAAGCTGATCCGCGACAACTGTAATAAAATGGTGCGCCTCGACCATGGCGAGCTCGTGGGCTTCGAGGAAGTGGGTGCGCCGGCCGCCGGCCGGCTGCCGCGCGCAATTTAGCC
>DAIDBG010000163.1 GCA_027310225.1 bacterium
CAGGGCATGATCGCGATCCAGTGCAGCGAGCGCAACGGCAAGCTCGTCGGCGCCCAGCTGGTGGCGCCCGAGGACGAGATGATGCTGATCACGACCGGCGGCGTGCTGATCCGCACCCGCGTTTCCGAGGTGCGGGAGCAGGGGCGCTCCACGCAGGGCGTGCGCCTCATCAACCTCGGCGAAGGCGAGCGGCTTGCCGGGCTCGAGAAGATCGTCGAGACCGACGAGAACGGCGAGAACGGCGAGGAATAGGGAGCGGCAAGCGGAGAAGGCCGACCAGCGCCGGGTTTACGGCTCGGCGCTTACCATCAGGAATTGCATGGCAAGAATATTCAATTTCAGTGCGGGACCGGCCGTTCTTCCGGAGCCGGTGCTGCGGCAGGCCGCCGAGGAAATGCTCGACTGGCACGGCAGCGGCATGTCGGTGATGGAAATGAGCCATCGCGGCAAGGAGTTCATCGCGATCCATGCCCGGGCCGAGGCCGACCTGCGCGAGCTGCTCGCCGTCCCCAAGAACTACAAGGTGCTGTTCCTGCAGGGCGGCGCGGCCGGCCAGTTCGCGATCGTGCCGATGAACCTGCTGCGCGGCAGGAAAGCCGCGGATTACGTGCACACCGGCTACTGGTCGAAGAAGGCGATCTCAGAAGCGAAGCGCTACTGCAAGGTGAACATCGCGGCGAGCTCGGAGGACGGCAAGTTCACCTACGCGCCCAGGCAGGGCAGATGGAAGCTCGATCCGGAAGCGGCGTATGTCCACATCACCTCGAACGAGACGATCGAGGGCGTCGAATTTCACTGGATTCCCGACACCGGCGGCGTGCCGCTCGTGACCGACGCCTCCTCACACATCCTGTCGCGACCGCTCGACGTCGGCCGCTTCGGCCTGATCTACGCCGGCGCGCAGAAGAACATCGGGCCGGCGGGTCTGACCATCGTCGTCGTGCGCGAGGACCTGATCGGCCAGGCGCTGCCCGTCACGCCCGGGGTATTCGACTACAAGGTGCAGGCGGAAGCCGACTCGATGAGCAATACGCCACCGACTTACGCGGTTTACATCGCGGGCCTGGTGTTTCAGTGGCTGAAGAAGCTCGGGGGTCTCGGCAAGATGGAGGAGATCAACGTCGCCAAGGCGAAACTCCTCTACGATTATCTCGATCAGACTGAGTTCTATCACTCACCGGTCGCGAAAGAGGACCGCTCGCGCATGAACGTCCCGTTCCGGCTGCGCGGCGATCGGCTCGACGGCGAGTTCCTGAAGCAGGCCGAGAGCCACGGCCTGACGCAGCTCAAAGGCCATCGCTCGGTGGGCGGCATGCGGGCCTCGCTCTACAACGCGATGCCGGTGGAGGGCGTGAAGGTGCTGGTGGATTTCATGCGGGGGTTCGAGCGCAAACATGGCTGAGTCCTACAGGATACTCACGCTCAACCCGATTTCGGGCGCGGGGCTGAAACGCTTTCCCTCCGGTCGTTACGTGGTCGGCGGCCAGGTCGAGAACCCGGACGCGATCCTGGTGCGCTCGCACGACATGCACACGATGCAGATCCCGGGCCGCATCAGGGCGATCGGGCGCGCGGGCGCGGGCGTGAACAACATACCGGTGGAGAAAATGAGCGGGCGCGGGGTACCGGTCTTCAACGCCCCCGGGGCCAACGCCAATGCGGTGAAGGAACTGG
>DAIDBG010000181.1 GCA_027310225.1 bacterium
GGCATCGCCGGGTTCGAGGAAGTCGGCGGCCACATGATCATGATCTCGGGCGCCACGCCGCGCGAGATCGTCACGGTCCGTCCGCCTTTATTCGATTAGCCGGACATGGTCAAACTCAGGAGCACGCGTCGCCACCGTCTCCACCGGCGAAGAGAGTCCGTTGTCGACCGCGCCGGCAGTTTCTACCGCGCGGGCTCCTAACCCTTCAGGTTTTCCTTGAAGAACGCCAGGGTCCGCGACCACGCCAGCTTGGCGGCGGCTTCGTTGTAGCGCGGCGTCGTGTCGTTATGGAAGGCGTGCTGGGTGCCGGGGTAAATGTACATCTGGTACCTCACGCGGTTCGCCTTGAGCGCGGCTTCCCACGCCGGCCAGCCCTTGTTGATGCGCTCGTCGTTCTCGGCGTAATGGATCTGAAGCGGCGCCTTGATCCTGGCGGTATCTTTGGCGCTGGGCTGGATCCCGTAGTAGGGCACCGCCGCCGCGAGATCCGGGATCCGCACGGCAAACTGGTTGACGATGCCGCCGCCGAAGCAGAAGCCCACGGCGCCGATCTTGCCGCTGACCTCGGGGCGCGATTTGAGAAAACCCGCGGAGGCAATCAGGTCCTCGGTCCGTTTCTTGGCATCCTGTTTGGCGAACAGCTCGCGGGCCTTGTCTTCGTCGCCGGGATAGCCCCCGACGGGCGCCAGGGAATCCGGCGCGAAGGCCGCGTAGCCCTCCACCGCCAGGCGCCGCGCGACATCCTCGATATACGGGGTGAGGCCGCGGTTCTCGTGTATGACCACGACGCCGGGCAGCTTGTCGGCGGCCTTCGCCGGCCGCGCGTAATATCCCTTCATTGTTCCCGACCCCTTCGGCGAGGGGTAGGTCAGGGTTTCGGTCCGGATTCGGGCGTCATCCCTGGCGACCTGCTGGGCCCAGGCGAAATTGGGACTCAGGCTCTCCAGCATGGCCGCGGCCGTGAAGCCGCCGATCGCATACTTCGCGGCGCGATCGAGAAAATCGCGGCGGCTCATCTGGCCGTGGACATAGCCGTCGAACAGATCGAGGACTTCCTGCGGATAATCGCTGGCCTTCTTTCGTTCCATTGCGGTTACTCCTTTGGAGTGTGATGCGTGACGACAGGGGTATTGCGGCGACGGCATTATCTTGACGGGAACCGGGTCAATTCTCAAGCAATTCCACGACAACAAGTTGTACGTCATCATTATTCCTCGACGCACCCCCTGTCGGGTCCCCGTCGAGCGGAAAGAGCCTGCCCATTCGAGGACGATTTCTGGAAGCTCTACCTGCGCAAGAGCGGGGCGTTACTCCGCGCGCCGGGCTCGCTACCAGGGTCCAGGGCGTGGGGTACCGCAGCTCCAGCACCTGGTGAACTGGCCTTCCAGTTGCTCGCCGCATTTCGGGCAGCGCCAGCCCCGGTCGCGGAACTCGCGGGCGTGATCGCCCCTGAGAAAGGCGACGAGGAGCGCATTCGCGCGGTCGAACTGTGCATCGTTCTCGATCCATACCGAGCACAGGTCCACCGGCAACTCGCCCCAGCCGCCCGTGAGGAATTCGCCGCGCACCACTGCGGGGATTCCGTTTGCCTCGAGAAAACCCTTCACCAGATGGGCTTCCGGCGCATGCCTGGCGACGTGGACCTGTTTCATTGAAGGGCTTCAGCCGCAGAGAGCGCGGAGGATTCAAGTGCCGTCAGCTTACTCCGCCGGCGGGAGCCACGCATCCGGCACGCGGGGGCCGGCTACCGGCGTGCTAGAATCGGCGCGCAACTTTTCGAATCTTTCCGTGAACTCTGCGCTGAGAATCGGAATCCTGCCGGGCGATGACATCGGCCTCGAGGTCGTGCCGGAGTGCGTCAAGGCGATGCGCGCCGCCGCGCAGCGGACGGGCCTCGCAATCGAGTGGTTCCCGATGCCGATCGGCAGGCAAGCGCTCGATACCATCGGGCATACGCTGCCGCCGGGCACGCTGGAGAAGCTCGATACCCTCGACGGCTGGGTGCTGGGGCCGATCGGGCACCAGGCCTATCCCAGGGACAACGCGAACGCCATCAATCCGCACCCCATCCTGCGCAAGCACTTCGATCTCTTCGCCAACATCCGTCCCGCGAAATCCTATCCGGGACTGCCCGCGCTCTACCGGGACGTGGATCTCGTGCTGGTGCGCGAGAACAACGAGGGTTTCCCGCCCGACCGCAACGTTTACGCGGGCAGCGGGGAATTCCGGCCCACGCCCGACATGACGATCTCGCTGCGCGTCATCACGCGGCAGGGGTCCGCCAAGGTGGCGCGCGCCGCGTTCGATCTCGCGCGCACGCGGCCGCGGAAGAAGGTCACGGCGGTGCACAAGAATACCGTGTTCAAGCTCGGCTGCGGCATGTTCGCAGAGGAATGCCGCAAGGTGGCGCGGGAATTCCCGGACATCGCCTTCGACGAGGTCATGGTGGACACCATGGCGGCGAAGCTCGTGATGAAGCCGCAGCAGTTCGACGTGATCGTCACGACGAACACGTTCGGGGATATCCTGTCCGACGCCGCCGCCGGCCTCGTCGGGGGTCTGGGACTGGCGCCGGGCCTGTCCGCCGGGCCCGTGCGCGCGATGGCGCAGGCCACCCACGGCTCGGCACCCGACATCGCCGGGAAAAACATCGCGAACCCGTACGCGATGATCATGTCGGGGCAGATGCTGCTCGCCTGGCTCGGCCGCAAGCACGGCGAGCCGCGCGCGCTGCGTGCGGCGGAGCTGATCGAAGCCGCGACGGAGCGCGTGATCCGCGCCGGCAGAAAGCTCACGCCGGACCTGGGCGGGAGGGCGACGACGGCCGACATGGGGGAGGCGGTTGCGGCGGAGATCGCCGCCGGCGCCTGACCTGAGCGCGCTCGAGCGCCTTGGCATCGCCGTGGCCGAAGCCGGCTACGAGTTCGACTGACAGGAGGGGAACATCAAGACCGGGGACATCGTATCGGGCGCCGTGCTGGCCGGCCTCGGCGCGTTCATCATCGCGAACGCGTGGAACTGGGAGTACCTCGGAGCGGACGGGCCGGGCGCGGGGTTCTTTCCGCTGTGGTACGGCGTGGCGATGGTCGCGCTCGCCGGCGCGCTGATCGTGAAGGCCGCCGCCGGCCGCGCCGCCGCGGCCGGAAAAGCCGTGAGCTGGAGCGGGTCCGTGCGCGCCCTGGCCGCCTGGGGGGCGTTTGTCGCAAGCATCGCGCTGCTGAAGGTGCTGGGCTTCGTGCTCTCGTTCGGGCTGTTCACGCTGTTCGTCGTCGCCGGCATGTACCGGCGGCCGCTGCGCGTCGCGCTGACCATGGCGGTCGCCGTCACCGCGGGCTTCTTCCTCGTCTTTCAGCTCGCGCTGAGGGTCGAGCTGCCGGCCGGCATTTTCGGTTTCTGACGCGATGGAAGTCATCAACGGGCTGCTGCAGGGTTTCGCGGTCGCGCTGACGCCGGTGAACCTCGGATGGGGCTTCGCGGGCGTGTTCCTCGGCACCGTGGTCGGCGTGCTGCCCGGCCTGGGGCCACCCGCGACCATCGCCATGCTGCTGCCGCTCACCTTCCAGATGAACCCGACGAGCGCGATCATCATGCTCGCGGGCATCTACTACGGCGCCAAGTACGGCGGCTCGACGACCTCGATCCTGCTCAACGTCCCGGGCGAATCGGCCTCGGTGGTGACCTGCCTCGACGGCTATCAGATGGCGAAGCGTGGACGTGGCGGCGCCGCGCTCGGCATCGCCGCCATCGCGTCCTTCATCGCCGGCACCGTCGGGGTGATCGGCCTGATGCTGGTCGCGCCGCCGCTCGCCAGGATCGCGCTCGCGTTCAGCTCGCCCGAGTACTTCGCACTCATGTCCCTGGGGCTGGCGATGGTGGTAC
>DAIDBG010000206.1 GCA_027310225.1 bacterium
TTCATGCCCTGCACGACGGCGCGCTCGGTCGCGACCGGAAAACGATGCTCCGCCAGATAATCGAGCACGTCGCTGTGCCTGGCGAAACGGGGCACGCCTTCGGCCGCGCCGAGCCCGTAGGCGAAGAAGGCGAGCTTGCGCGTCGCGGTCACGCGCGAATCGAGCTGGCGCAGGGAGCCGGCGGCGGCGTTGCGCGGATTGGCGAACTCCTTCTCCCCCCGCGCGCGGTGCGCGCGGTTGAGATCCTCGAAATCGTCTTTCAGCACCAATACTTCCCCACGCACCTCGATCAGCGACGGCACGCGCCGCCCCTCGAGCCGCAACGGGATGGCGCGCACCGTCCGCAGGTTGGCGGTGACGTTCTCCCCGGTGTAGCCGTCCCCGCGCGTCGCCCCGTGCGCAAACGCCCCGCGCTCGTAGGTGAGATTCACCGCCAGACCGTCGAACTTCGGCTCCGCGGCATACTCGACGTCCTCCGCCGCCAGTGCCTCCCGGACGCGGCGGTCAAAGCCGGTGACTTCCTCTTCGTCGAACGCGTTGTTGAGGGAAAGCATCGGCACGCGGTGCACCGCTTCGGCGAAGGCTTCCGCGGGCGGCGCCCCCACGCGCCGGGTCGGCGAATCGGGAACTACGAGCTCGGGGTGCTCCGCTTCGAGTTGCTGCAGCTCGCGGAACAGCGCGTCGTACTCGGCATCCGGTATCAGCGGCCGGTCGAGCACGTAGTACTGATGATTGTGCCGCTCGATCTCGCGCCGCAGTTTCTCAACGCGCGCTGCGACGTCCCGCTGTCCGTCCATCAGGAAAACAGGCGCATCGCCCTGGGGCTGCCGGCGGGTATGCCCCGCGCCTCCATGGCGGCGTGGATCGAGCGCAGCTGCTCCTTGATTTTCGCGATGCCGGCTTCGTTGAGCGCCACGCGGTTGTCATCCACCAGCCGGCCGCCGAGCGCGGGCGCCAGGCCGCGCGCGATCTCGAGCATGCGCTCGAAGACCCTGACACCGTCCGCCACCCGCGGCACGTCCAGCAGCAGGGTGATGCCGTGCGTCGACAGAGACTGGATCTGCTCCGGCAGGAACGGCGCCGGCTCGTGGTTGTCGAGCGTGAACAGCGTCCGCCGCTGCTCGTCGCGGCAGTGGAACACGCCGTCGGATTCGAGCCTGAAGCCGGCGGTCTCGGCCAGTGTGCGGATCCGGGCGCCGGCAAAGGTCTCCCCGTCCCCGGCGATGATGTTGATCCCCACCGCGACGTCAACATCGGCGCAGAACGCATCCAGCTCGTGCGCAGATCTCAGCGCCGCACGGGCGTCGGGACAGGTCGCGGTAGCGGCAATCCTGCTGGCACAACCCCTGACCGCGTCGCCGAATGCGGCGAACTGCGCGGGGTTCACCGCCCCCGCACGGTTTACCAGTTGCAGCGCCAGCCGGAGCCTGGTGTAGCGTCTGCTGGCGTCGCGCGCAACGTCTTCCCATTCGCCCTGTTCCGGATCGAACCCGGCAGCGCGGCAGGGCTTGCCGCAGGCCGCGATCTTGCTCAGCAGCTCGCTCACGGCTGACCCGGCAATCGGGGCGGCGGAATCGATTTCCGCCACGTAATCGAGGACGGCGTCAAAGCCGGGGGCCGTAACGCGGTCGCGGGCGGCAGCCTGCGTCGTGCCCGCCCGTGCTGGCGCGGCGTGACGATCCGCGTCGTCTCCCGGGGACTCCGCCGGCTCGAGCTGAGGCTCGAGGCGCCCGTCCGCGAGCACGGTTTCGAGCCCGCTTCGCAGCAATACATCGTCGGGCGCGTTCCCGAACGCCTGCCGCAGACGGCGCCGGAATTTCCGCTCCTGCAACCAGTTGTGCAGATAGACCACGCCTACCACCAATGCGCCGATTGCCAGCAGGCTGAGCTGCAGGTCGCTCATGGACTACCCCGGAACCCTTGTTGTTCAGGCCGCTACTTCGGTCAGTTTCATCGCCTCTTCGATATCCACTGCCACCACGCGCGACACGCCGGGTTCCTGCATCGTGATGCCGAGCAGCTGTTCGGCGATTTCCATCGTGATCTTGTTATGGCTGATGAACAGGAACTGCGAGTGCTGCGACATCCTCCGGACGAGATTGCAGAAGCGCTCGGTGTTGTGATCGTCGAGCGGCGCGTCCACCTCGTCGAGGAGACAGAACGGCGCCGGGTTGAGCTGGAAAATCGCGAACACCAGCGACAGCGCGGTGAGTGCCTTCTCCCCGCCCGACAGCAGGTGGATGGTGGTGTTTTTCTTGCCCGGCGGCTGCGCCGTCACCTGGACGCCGGCATCCAGTATCTCCTCGCCGGTGAGGACCAGCCGGGCGTGCCCGCCGCCGAACAGCGCCAGAAACATCTCCCCGAAATGGCGGTCCACCTCGTCGAAGGTGTGCTGCAACCGCTCCCGGGTCTCGCGGTCAATGCGGCGGATCGCGTCCTCCAGCGTCGTCATCGCCTCGGTCAGGTCGCGCGATTGCGCATCGAGGTAGTTCTTGCGCTCGCGTGCCGCTTCCACCTCTTCCAGCGCGGCGAGATTGACCGCACCGAGCACCTTGACTTCGTCGTTGAGCCGGCCGATTTCACCCTGCAGTCCGGCGGGACGCATGCCCTTCTCGATCTGCTGCGCCACCTCCTCTTCCTGCACGCCGGCTTCGGCGATCTGCTGCGCAAATTGATCTTCGTTGAGCCGCGCCTCCTGCTCCCTGAGGCGCATCTCCGCGATCTTCTCCCGCAGCGGCTCCAGCTTCTGCTCGCTCGCGTGCCGCTCCTCGTCGCAAGTCTTGAGGCTCCCCTCCATGCCCTCCAGGGCATCGCGCATCCACGCAAGCGCCTGCTCGCGCCCGGCGCGCACGGTGAGCGCCTGCTGCAATTGCGTCTGCAGCGCGGTTTCGTCGTAACCGGCCAGCTCGTTCTGACGCGAGGTCAAGATGGCATCCAGCCGTTCCCTGTTTTCAGATACGACTTTAATTGAGCCTTCTATCTCATTGATTTTAATATCGCATGATTGTTTGTGGAATGCGGCCTGCTGAACCTGGTCACGAGCCTGCTGCAAAGCGTTTCGCTGCAGCTCGAGCACGTTTTCCGCGCGGCGATACAAGTCGGTGGCGACCCGGAGCTGAACGTTCAGCTGCCCGGCGTCCGAGCGCAGCTGCGCGACGCGTTCTTGCGCCGCGTGTCGGCTTGCCTCCGCCGCATCCTGCTGAGTGCTGATCTCGGACCGCTCGGCGGCAACCTGCTGTGCACGCTGGACTACCCGCTCGTTGAATTCGGTCAGCCGCAGCGCTTCGATATGCAGCGCATGATGGCGCTGCTGCGTGTCGTTGATGGTCTCGCGCAGTTCGTCGAGGCTGGCGCGGCGCTGTTCCACATCCTGCTCGGCCGCCGCCGCAGCCTGCCTTCGGGTGGCGAGTTCCGTGCGTGCGGCTTCGATCGCACCGCCAAGCTGCTCGATCTCGCGTTGCCGCGTAAGCACGCCGTGCAACTCGCTGTCCGGCGCATGGAAACTCACGCTGTGGCGCGTGAAGACATGGCCTTCGCGCGTCACCAGCATGGCGCCTGCCGCCAGCCGCACGCGCGCGGCGAGCCCTGCCGCCGCATCGGGTACGACATAGACCTGATGCAGCCAGTCCGCAATCACCGCCTCCACCCTCGGGTCACCGCAGGTGACGTAACGCCGCAGCGGCTCGTATCCGACAAGCGAAGCGGCCGCAGAGGCGGCCTCCCGTACCGGCGCATATACCGTGATCTTGCCCGGCGGCGGCTCGCCGAACCAGCGCTCCGCCAGCTCGATTTCTTCGAGCGCGATGGCGTTCAGCCGCTCGCGCAGCACCGCTTCCAGTGCGTCCTCCCATCCCGCCTCGATGCGGATGCCCTGCCACAGCCGTGGCGCTCCATCGAGGCCGTGCGAGCCCAGCCAGGCCTCGGTGCCGGCGCCGCGGGCAAGCCGTTCCTGCAACTGCCGCAGCGCATGCTGACGCGCCTCCAGCCCCGCCAGCCGCTGGCCGGCGGTTTCGACCGCTGCGTCCCGCTCACGCGATGCCTGCTCTGCCTGTGGCAATTCTTCCTCGCGTGCTTCGAGGGTGCTGCGCGCGGACTCGAGCGCCGTCTCGAGCGCCACCATTTCCACGCGCAGTTGCGCCAAGCGGGACGCGTCGGCCGGCTGCAGGGACTGCCGTTCCTCGTCCAGGCGCTGGGCGCGCTGCGTCAACTGCTCCAGTACCTGCCGGGCGTGCTCCTGCCGGGTCTGCTCGACTTCCAGCGCCTGCTCAGCCTGCGCCAGAGCGCGCTGCAGCTCGTCGTAACGGTTGCGGGTGGCGCGGAACGCTTCTTCCGCAACCGGCAGCTTTTCGTTTTCGCTCCTGACCGCTGCTTCGCATTCCGCCAGGCGCTGCGCCGCGTGCGCGTGTTCCTCGCGCCATTCGGCAAGGCCCGCCTGTGCCGTTTCGAGCTGCGCACGATCGCGCTCGAGCTGGGCGTGCAGCTCAGCCAGCTCCCGTTCCGCGCGGCCCCGGTTTTCCCGCTGGTGCGCGATTTCCTGTTCGAGCCGGGCGGTCTCGGCGTTGGATTCATAAAACGCGCCCTGTGCCGCGTGTACTTCGTCGCTGGCGCGGTAATGTTGCGCGCGCAGCTCCTCCAGGCGCTTCTCGGCCTCACGCAGCCGCACGGTCTCGGCTTCCAGTTCCAGGCTCTGCCGCTCGATTTCCCGTGCGTGCCGCGCGCGCTGCGCGCCCGCCTCCTGCTTGCGCAGCAGCCACAGCAGGTTCTGCGTCGTACGCAGTTTCGCCTGCAGCTCGTGGTAGCGCGTCGCGACTTCGGCCTGTGCCTGCAGGTGCCCGATCTGCTGGTCCAGCTCCTGCCGGATATCCTCCACCCGCAGCAGGTTCTCCCGGGTGTCCTTGAGCCTCAATTCGGTTTCGCGGCGGCGCTCGCGATACCTCGAGATCCCCGCCGCCTCCTCGAGAAAGACGCGCAGCTCCTCGGGCTTGGCCTCGATCACCCGTGAGATCATGCCCTGCTCGATGATGGCGTAGGCGCGGCTGCCGAGCCCGGTGCCGAGGAAGATATCGGCGACATCGCGCCGCCGCACGTGCGTGTTGTTGATGTAATACGAGGTGGCTTCGCTGTCGCGCTGAAGCACGCGCCTCACCGAGATCTCGGCGTAGCTCGACCATTGCCCCGCGGCCTTGCCGAGGCTGTTGTCGAAGATGAGCTCGACGCTCGCGCGGTTCACCGCCTGGCGCTGGCCCGAGCCGCCGAACAGCACATCCCGCATGGTTTCGCCGCGCAGGTGCCGCGCCGAAGTTTCGCCGAGCACCCAGCGCACGGCGTCTATGACGTTGGACTTGCCGCAGCCGTTGGGACCGACGATGCCTACCAGTTGTCC
>DAIDBG010000213.1 GCA_027310225.1 bacterium
CGCGTGTTTTCTCCTCGGATTCTTCGCAGCCGATCTTGCCCTTCGCGTACCATTTCCGGAGAATATCGAGCGCTGTTTCCCGAGGCGGCCCGGGTTGGCTTTGCCCCGCGCGGGCAAGCCAGCGCACGCCGAGCACGCAAAGCATACCGACCACCACGCCGGCAATGACGCCCGCGGGCGAATCCGCGCCAAGCATCATGCGAGACCCCGCAACCAAAAACAGGAAAACGAGCAGCGCGAGCCGCGCCCCGCGGTCCGACGCGCGGGCCCACAGCGTGCCGACCAGCACCGCGGTGAACATGGCGTGCTCGCTCGGAAGCGGCCACAGCGCAGGCGGCATGAGCCGTTCGAGGGCGAATTGCAAGGCTGCGGCGAGGAGAAGCGCCGAGACAAAAAGCAGAAGCATCGAAACCCAGCGCTCGTCGAGTCGGTAACCGCGAATCACTCCTCTGTCCGCATCGCGCACCAGCCAGAAGGCGGCAGCGCCCATGGCCCGCACATAGAATACGGAGGCGGCGGACGACCCGAGCGCGGAGAGCAGCTCGAGTGCGGGCTCCAGCGCTTTCCATCCGGCCTTTTCCGGCGTCCAGATCAGCCAGGGCGCCCATTCCAGCAGGGAGGCGGTCATTGCGGCTTCATCACTGTGGGCTGTTTGCCTGCCCGAAGAATCCTGGCTCTTCTTGTTCACGCCCTCAGCATGCGAAGGCCGCTGCCGATGACGACAAACTCGCTCACCTCGTGCGCGAGCACCGCCGCGGGCAGGTTGAGCAGCCCGGTGACTGCGCCAAGCACAAGCAGCGCGATCACCACTGCCGAGAGCCCGAGATTCTGGTTCACCACCGAACGGTTGCGCCGCGCCAGGCGGAGCGCATAGACGAACTTCTCGAGGTCGTCCGCCATCAGCGCCACATCGGCCGTCTCGAGCGCCACGTCCGAGCCGGCTGCTCCCATCGCGACGCCAATGGTGGCTTCAGCTAGGGCGGGCGCGTCGTTGACGCCGTCGCCCACCATGGCGACATGGCCGCGCGCGGCGAGCTCGCGCACTTTCGCTTGCTTGTCCTCGGGCCTGAGCCCGGCGTATACGTCGTCGATGCCGAGCTCGCGCGCGACCGCGCGCGCCGTGCGTTCGTTGTCGCCGGTCAGCATGACCACTTTCTCAATGCCGGCCTCGTGCAGCGCCTGGATCGCGGCCTTGGCGTTGGGACGGATGCGGTCCCGGATCGCGATCAAGCCTCGCGCCGAGCGCTCATCCCCGACGACAACGACCGTCTTGCCCTCCTCCTGCAGCCGCAGGATGTCGTCACGCAGCGCTTGCATGCTGACCAGCAGGCGGCTCTCGAACAGCTCCGGGCTGCCGATGTACAGCGTCGCGCCGTCGAGCTGCGCCTGTGCCCCGGCGCCGGTCAGCGCGCGGAACCCGGTCACCTCCGCTGCGGCAACGCCCTGCCCACGCGCATGGCGCACGATCGCCTTCGCCAGCGGATGCTCGCTCATCTTTTCAATTCCGGCTGCGATGGCGAGGATGTCTCGCGCCGCCGGGGAAACGCCCAACAAGCCGCGCGCCGGCAGCACGTCGGTCACCTCGGGCTCGCCCTGCGTGAGCGTTCCGGTCTTGTCGAGCGCCACGATCCGTATCCTTGCCAGCTCCTCCACGTAGAGCCCGCCCTTGATCAGCACGCCGCGGCGCGCGGCCGTGCCGAGCGACGCCACCACGGTGATCGGAATCGAGATCACCAGGGCGCAGGGCGCAGCGGCGACGATGAACACCGTGGCGCGCAGGATCCAGGTGTCCCAGGCGCCGGCGAAGAGCAGCGGCGGAATCAGGGCAATCAGCACGCCGACGAGCAGCACCGCCGGGCTGTAGCGCTTGCCGAAGCGGTCAATGAAGCGCTGGCTCTTGCCCTTTCTCTCCTGCGCCTCCTCGACCATGTGGATGATGCGCGAGAGCGTGTTCTCCGCGAATGTCCTGGTAGCACGAACCTGAAGCCCGCCTTCGCCGTTCAGGCTCGCGGCGAACACCGGATCGCCCGGGCGCTTTTCGACCGGCATGCTCTCTCCGGTGACCGGGGCCTCGTTCACGCTCGAAGCGCCGGAAACGATCACCCCGTCGGTCGCCATCGCCTGGCCCGGGCGCACGACGAATACGTCGCCGACGCGAAGCTCCTCGACCGGGATTTCGGATTCGGCGCCGTCGCGGACGACGAGCGCGACCTTGGGAGCCAGATTCATGAGGGCGCGCACCGCCGCGCGCGTTTTCTCCTCGGTGTAGCCCTCGGCAGCCTCCGAGATCGAGTAAAGGAATACCAGCGCCGCCCCCTCGGCAGCTTGACCCATGACCGTGGCGACGATGGCGGCGATACTCATCAGGAGCTCGATGCCGATCTTGCGCCCGAAGACGAGTTCTTCGAACGCTTCCCTGCCGAAATAATAGCTGCCGATGACGATAGCGAGCAGGTAGATGGCGGTGGAGACGGTCTCCGGGAGACCTGCGAAGCCTCCCAGCCAACCAATGAGGAGCAGCAGGCCCGAAGCCGCCGAGGTGAGGACCTTGGGGTTGCGCCACGGCGTCGGCAACCCTTCCGGCGCGCCTCTTTTCTGCACCGGGAAACCGAGCGCACCGAGCTTGTCCTTCAAGCGCTTCGCGTCGGTCTGCTGCGGATCGAAGTCGATGACGACTTTCGCCGCCTTGGGGAACACCATGAGCCGCCCGATGCCGGGCACTGCGTTCATCCCGCGGCGAATCGCGGCAGCGTCGTTGTCGCAATCGAGGTGCGCCACGTAGAACTCGGCGCGCGAGCCCGCTTTCGTGCTGGAGGATGTTGCCGGAATCGACTCCCGTGGCGCGGAGTCCGGCCGGTCGGCCGCCCCCGCAGGCCGGGATTCGAAGCCGATTTCGCGGAGAGCGGCCTGGATCGCAGGCAGGCCCTCTGCGCTGTGCGACAGCGTCAGAACTCGCCGCCCAAGATCGAATTTCAGCGCCGCGACGCCGGGCATGCCTTCAAGCCGCCGGCGAATCATCCCCTCCTCGGTCGGGCAGTCCATTCTGGGTATCGCAAGCGTTGTGGTTTCCCGCCCGTCAGAGGACGTGGTTGCTGACTCAGAAACGTGATATCGCAGCGATTCCATTGGCTCACTCCGAAATCTTGAAAAGGTTGCTGCCCAGCCCGCGATTCGCGGCCCTTCACGCGCGCGTAGCGAAGCGAGGGTCCTGTGCCGGCGCTGCAAGCGACGGAGTTTGAATTCCGACGCGGCAGCGCCCCGATTCACGCAGCCGCATGCGATCCCTGAATCGGCGCAAATCCGCCGCAAACCGGCCGTCTGCATCCGGCAGCGCGCGAATCGCGACGTAGAGCCTGCCGAGGTAGGGGGGTCGCGCTACGAGCCGGTGGTACACAAAGCGCCCGTCCTTCTCGGCGGCGAGAAGACCTGCCTGACGCAAAATCTTGATGTGGCGCGAGAGCTTGTACTGCGGCTCGAGCAGGCTATCCACCAGCTCGCAGAGACAGGCTTCTTCGCGACTCGCCGCCAGAAGGCGCACAACGCGAATCCGCACGGCATCGGCAAGTGCCTGAAAGACGATCTCCGGCTGGATAATGACGACATGCATACTTGTATGATAGTGCAACTATAAGTCGTGGCACAAGTCTCTCGGCTGAAGTCCTGAACCACAACTACAAGAAGCAGGAACGCCTCTCGGCAGGATGCGGCCTGCGGCAGTCGCGGCGCGTTTTTCCGAAAAGTCTTCCGAACGATGCTGTATCCTCCGGCCTGGAAGAAATCCGAGGAGACCCCATGGACGCGGCAAAAGTGCTCGGCCTTTTCGTTGTGACGGCGGTGGCGGAGATCGTCGGCGCCTACCTTCCCTATCTCTGGCTCAAGCGCGACGGCTCGATCATGTTGCTGGTTCCGGCCGCCGCTGCCCTCGCCGCATTCGTGTGGTTGCTCACGCTGCATCCGCTCCCGGCCGGGCGCACCTACGCTGCGTACGGAGGCGTTTACATCGTGGTGGCGCTCGCCTGGCTGTTCGCGGTACAGGGTATCGTTCCGGACCGGTGGGACCTCATCGGCGGGGCGGTGACTCTTGCCGGCATGGCTCTTATCTACTTCGGGCCGCGCAGCGCGGTTTAGTCAGCCCGGTTCTTCCCGCTTCCGGTATTGAAAGTCCCGCGAAATCGGCGCAAGCACGCGCTCGCGCCCGCGTTTCCACTCTTTGACTGACGCAAACACACTATCCCCGCGCTTCCGGAAGATCGGCTCTGGTCGCGCCGGTTCGCAGTCCCGCAACGATGATCAGGGCGACGCCCGTGGTGATCCAGACGTCGGCAAGATTGAACGCCGGCCAGTGCCACGCCTTCCAGTAAAGATCGATCCAGTCCACCACCGCGCCCCTCATGACGCGGTCGATCAGGTTGCTCACCGCCCCGGCGAGAATCAGCGCATAGCCCGCGGCGTCCACGGCGCGCGGCCCGCGGCGCAGCAGAACGGTCAGGACCACCGAAGCCGCAGCCGCAATCAGGCTGAAAACCCAGCGCTGCCATCCGGACTGGTCCGCGAGGAAGCTGAAAGCTGCGCCGGAATTGAGCACGTGCACGATGTTGAAAAAATCCGTGATGACCACGGCGCTTCCCAACGGCAGGAGCTTTCCGATGGTGGCCTTCGAGAGCTGGTCGAGCGCAACGCCGGCCGCGGCCGCCAGAAACCACACCCGGCTGCGGTTGTTCAACGACGCCATCATTTCAGGTGACTGTGTTCGTGCACTTGACCGGGGCTGCTCTCCAGCGACCCTTGCTGCTGCGCATGGAAGCCGTCGGCTTCGACCTGGATCGTCGTATGCGGAATGTGAAAGCCGCGCACTACCCGGTCCACGTCGGCGAGAATCTCCTGTTCCTGCCGTCCCGACGGGTCCACGACCACGTGCGCGGACAATACGTTTCTCCCGCTCGTCAGCGCCCAGACATGGAGATCGTGGACCTGTTTGACGCCATCCACCCCGAGGATCGCCGCCTCCAGCGCTTCGATGTCCACATTTTCGGGAACGCCCTGCAGCAGAATGTTGACGCTCTTCTTGAGCAGGGTCCACGTGCGCGGCAGAACCCAGAGACCGATCCCGACCGCCACCGCTGAATCGACCCAGTTCCAGCCGGTGAAACGGATGATGACGGCTGCGGCGATCACGCCGACCGAACCCAGCATGTCGCTCCACACCTCCAGGTAGGCGCCTTCCACGTTGAGGCTTTCCTCGCTCCCCGCGCGCAGCAGCCGCATGCTGGCGAGGTTGATCACGAGGCCCAGGGTGGCGATGACGAGCATGCCCAGCGACTGGATTTCCTCGGGAGCCTGCAGGCGCCGGTAGGCTTCATAAAGAATGTACATCGCGACCAGAAACAGGAGCGTGGCATTGAAGGCCGCGGCCAGGATCTCGAACCGGTAATAGCCGAAGGTCCGCTTGCGGTCAGCGGCGCGTCTGCCGATCTGGATCGCCGCGAGCGAGACGGCCAGCGCGGCGGCATCGGTGAACATGTGCGCCGCGTCCGACAGCAGCGCCAGGCTGCCGGTGATGAACGCGCCGATGACCTCCGCAATCAGGAACGTCGTGGTCAGCGCAAGCGCGATCCATAACGGCTTTTCGTGGCCGGCCCGAACCTCGCCGTGTGAATGCCCCGCGCCCATGGAATTCCCCGCCCGGTCAGCGCCGCTTCAATCTATGGAAGGGAGATACATGGTGCGCGGCGAGCAACCCGAGAGTGAGGAGCGCCGCGAGCGTGGCAAGCACGTACATCGCGAAAGCGACGGCGGTGCCGACAGCCGCGACCGCCCAGAGGGTTGCCGCAGTCGTGAGCCCGGTGGTCCGGCCTTCGGCTCGAAGCAGAACGCCGGCGCCGAGAAACCCCACGCCCGTTACGATGTTGGCGGCGATACGGGACGGCTCTGCGCCCGGAATATGACTCGAAATGAGCGCGAAGACGCACGCCCCGAGCGAGACCGCGGCGTAGGTGCGCAATCCCGCGTCGCGCCCGTGCCACTGCCGCTCCAGGCCGACAAGGGCCCCGAGCAGGGTCGCGTAGAGGGCCCTCGCCGCCATAGTCAGCTCGAGATTCCAGTCCGAAACGAGCAATCCTGACAAATCCATTGCCTTACCTTTGTCCGTCGCGATGCTCTCTGGCATGGCGCTGCATGCTGGTGCCTTCGGCCAGGCGGTCCATCAGGGCGAACATCACGCCGGAGACCAGCAGCGTCGCGTGGATGCCCACTTTCCAGGCGAGTTGCTCGGTCGTGTACGCGTCCACATTGACGAAGGCCTTCAGCAACTGTATTGCCGAGATGGCGACGATCGAGGCGATGACCTTGATCTTCAATCCCGCGAAATCGACCATGCCCATCCATTCCGGCCGGTCCTCGTGGCCGCTGGTATCGATCTTGGAGACGAAATTTTCGTAGCCGCTGAAAATTACGATGAGCAGCAGATTGGCGACCAGGGATATGTCCACCAGCGACAGGATCGCCAGCACCACCTCGTTCTCGCCGCTTTCAAGCAGAAGGGGAAAGATATTCAGGAACTCCTGGGTGAACTTGACGAGCAGAACGCCCACCGCAACGACGAGGCCGACGTAAAACGGCGCCAGCATCCAGCGGCTGCCGAATATCAGTGCTTCCACGGCGTGTTCGACTTTTTTCATGGGCATGTTAGAAAATGCGTACAATCGTCGGCAGGTAGCCCGAAATGTGCATTCCTTCGATGAACTCGACGATTCCTCCGGCGATGACAAACCACAGAGCGTCCCCGAGATGCTTGCGGAAGTGCGCCGCCGAGACGACGTAGGTTGCGGGCTCGGAGTACGAAGCGAAACTCGGCCAGAAGCGTGGAACGCGGGCGCAGTATGTCTCGAAGGCGCGGCCATGACGCCTGAGCAGCGCCTCCTCCTCGTGACGAATCACGCGCGGGTAATGTGCCCAGAAGAGACCGGCAAAAAGAGCAGGAAGCAGCAACGTTTCTGTCGTAAGCATGATTCCCAGGCCGGCGACGAAGGTGAAGAAGTAGAGGGGATTGCGGCACAGCGAGTAAGGGCCGTCCGTCACAAGACCGGAGTTCTTGAAACCGCAGATGTAGCTGCCGGACCAGATGCGGCCCACGACCCCGATCGCGATCAGCAGCCAACCGGTCAGCGATAGCAGGTTTTCGACAAATGGAGCAGCCGTTTGCCAACCGTTCAGTGAAACAAGCAGTGTCGCGAGAAGTGTCGCTGCATACAACCGCGAGAGCAGGATGCGGTTGCCGACGAAGACGCCGGTTGCGCTCATAAGGGCTCCGCTGTTTGTCGCGGCTTAATGTCGAACATCATCAGTCGCTGATCTGAACCTCAATGCCCGTGCGTGAGCTTCCCGGCAACCACGGCCTCCATCGCCTCTTCCGCGCTCTTGCGGCGGAGGGCCGGAGCGAAGCGCAGCAGCCGCAGGCCGTTGAAAATTACCAGTAAGCTCGCGCCCATGTCGGCGAGTACCGCGAGCCACAGCGTGGCGTAGCCCGCGAAGGTGAGCACGAAAAAGACCGCCTTGACCCCGATCGCGAAGGTGATGTTCTGCCACAGCACCACCGAGGTCCGGCGGGACAGCGCGATGAACTCGGGGAGTTTGCGCAGGTCGTCGTCCATCAGCGCGACGTCCGCGGTCTCGATCGCGGTATCGGTGCCGGCTGCGCCCATCGCGAAACCGATGTTCGCCTTGGCGAGCGCGGGCGCGTCGTTCACGCCGTCACCCGCCATGCCCGCCGGTCCGCGTTCGTGCAGCGCGGTGACGGCGGCAAGCTTTTCTTCCGGCAGCAGCTCGGCGCGGACCTCGGCGATGCCGACCTGCTTCGCGATGGCGCGTGCCGTCTTCTCGTTATCGCCGGTCAGCATGACGGGGGTCACGCCGAGCCCCTTGAGCGCCGCCACGGCCTCCTGGCTGTGAGCGCGGAGCGTGTCGGCAACGGCGAGCACCGCGAGCGGCGCGCGCGCGGTGGCGAGCACCACCGACGTCTTCGCCTCGGCCTCCAGCCGGTCGAGCGTCTCCTCAAGGCGCGGTGTGCACACGCCGATCTCTTCCATCAAACGCTGATTGCCGATGTAGTACGTCTCACCGTCAATCTCGCCCTTGACGCCGCGTCCGGGCAGCGCCTCGAATCCCG
>DAIDBG010000218.1 GCA_027310225.1 bacterium
GCTCTTGCGGGTGTTGAAGGCGAGCGCGTTGCTGCCGGCCTGGCGCCGATTCTGCGCAACCTGCGCGGCGGTGAGGCCCAGCGGATCCTGCGTTTCGGGCTGGTCGAGCGCATTGACGACGAGCGTGAACAGGCCGCGGTCCCCGGCGTCGAGCTTCACCTTGGCGTTGAGATGATCGCGTCGCGCCGAGCTGTGATCGCGGTAGCCGTCGGTCTCGAAGCGCGACGTGTCCACGAGGTAATTGAACCGTCCGCGGGTGCCGCCGAACTGCGCGCCGAGCTTGTATGTGTCGTAGCTTCCGGCGTAGAGGCTCCCCGACAGCGTCGGTTCGGGCGGCCCGTCCGCAGTGAAGATCTGGATCACGCCGCCGGCAGCGTTGCCGTAGAGGCTGGAGAACGGCCCGCGCATCACCTCGATGCGGTCGGCCGAGCCGAGGCTGAAGGTGGCGGCCTGGCCCTGCCCGTCGGGCATGGTTGCCGGAATGCCGTCGGCGATGAGACGGATGCCGCGCACCCCGAAGGCCGAGCGCGCGCCGAAGCCGCGCGAAGAAATCTGCAGGTCCTGCGCGTAATTCTGGCGGTTCTGCACTACCATGCCTGGAGCGCGGTTGAGCGGCTCCGACAGATTCACCTGCGGATTGCCTTCGCGGATCGCGCGTCGGCCGATCGTGTCAATTGATACCGGCAGATCGAAACTGTCCTGCTCGACGCGGGTCGCGCTGACCGTCACCTCCGGCAGCAGTGCCGGCGGGCTCTGCGCCGAGGCATATCCGGCGGCGCAGAGTGCCGCGACGGCAAGCGATCGGCGCAAGATTCCCGGGCCCGCCGCGACCATGTCAGCTACTTCTCGCGCTGCGCGGCGAGCCGCGGAATCTGTCCGCGGCCGCGGAGGGTCGCGCCCACCCCCTCAGCTCTTCTTCTTGCTCGCGCCGGCGTACGTGACGCGGTAGATCGCTCCGTTCTGCTCGTCCGAGACCAGCAACGAGCCGTCCGGCATCTGCAGCACGTCCACCGGCCGGCCCCAGAACGTGTTGGCTTTCGGGTCCCTGAAACCGGTCATGAACGGCGTCACCTTCGCGTTCTTGCCGTCGGCGCCCGCCCTGACGTTCACCACGTCGAAGGCGAAGAGCTTGGTGCGATTCCACGAGCCGCGGCGCGCCACGAAGATCGAGTTCTGGTACGCCTTCGGGAACATCCCGCCGGTGTAGAAGCGCATGCCGAGCGCCGCGGCGTGCGGGCCCAGGAGCGCGACCGGCAGGGTCACGCCCCTGCATGGGTCCTTCTTCTTGATGTCACGGTCGGGGATGCCCTGCGCGTGGCAGTACGGGAAGCCGAAGAACTCGCCGACCTTGGACACGCGATTCAGCTCGTCCTGCGGCCCGTCGTCGCCCATCCAGTCGCGCCCGTTGTCGGTGAACCACAGCTCCCCGCTCCGGGGATCGAAGTCGAAGCCGACCGAGTTGCGCACCCCGCGCGCGATGACTTCCATCCCGGAGCCGTCCGGGTTGTAGCGGCGGATCTGCCCGTACTCCGGGCCCGGCTCGCAGATGTTGCACGGCGCGCCGACCTGGATATAGAGCTTGTTATCGGGGCCGAAGGCCATGAACTTCCAGTTGTGCTGCACCTCGGACGGGAGCTTGAACTGGGCGGTGAGCTCCACCGGCTGCACGCCGGGGTTGTCCTCGATTCCATCGTAGCGGAAGACCCGGTTGATGGCGGCGACGTAGAGCGCTCCGCCCCGGAACGCGACGCCGTTGGGCTGCGTCAGTTTCTCGGCGAGGATGCGGGTCTCGCGCTTCTCACCCTTGTCCTTGATCTCGTAAACGCGGCCGATGATGCGCGTCCCTGCCCAGATCGTGCCCTTGTCACCGCGGGCCATCATGCGCGCGCCCGGCATGCCGTACGCCCAGAGCTCGACCTTGAAGCCCTTCGGCACCTTGATCTTGTCGAGCGGAATCTCGCCGGGCGGCGTTTCGGTCATTTTGGGCGGGTACGGCGCGAGCTTGGAGTCCGCCATTGACGGAGGCCTGCCCTGTTGCCAGGCGGGCGGCGGTGCGGGAGCCGCCGGTTGTTGTGCGTGAACGAGCCCGGCGGCGAACAGAGCCGCGGCGAACGGCGCCATGCTTCGGTAGAAGGCGAAGTTTGCGTGGGTCATTGATCTCCTCCAGTTCAAAATGAAGCCCACCCCTTGTCGAATCAGTCTAGCACTGCGGACCGCCAGCGGCCAGATGGTTTGCCAGACGGACGCCAACACCAATAAAATCAGGCAAACGCCGTTCCGTGACCTGGCGGCATGCGGGTGTAGTTCAATGGCAGAACATCAGCTTCCCAAGCTGAATACGTGGGTTCGATTCCCATCACCCGCTCCAAAAAAAGCCGCATGTGCGGCTTTTTTAATGGAAATTCTGGAGACTATCAGCAGCGTATAGCTGTCGGGCGGCGTGTTCTCATCCGGATGCCGGCCGGCTTCGGTAGAATCGGCAGACAGGAGTCCGGAATATGAAAATTCTCAAGTACGCGCTCGCTGCGCTGGGTGGTCTCCTCCTCGTGGTCGGGGCGGTCCTCGCCTACGTCGCCGCAACCTTCGATCCGAATCAATACAAGCCGCAGATCGTCAAGGCGGTGAAGGACAAGACCCAGCGCACGCTCAGGCTCGAGGGCGACATCAAGCTTTCGTTCTGGCCCAGCATCGGGGCGAAGATCGGCAAGGCCTCGCTCTCGGAGCGGGCGAGCGAGAAGGAGTTCGCCACGGTGGAAGAAGCGCGCGTCGCGCTGAAGCTCATGCCGCTCTTCTCGCGCCAGGCGGTGGTGGACACCATCGAGATTCGGGGACTGCGCGCGAATCTCGTGAGGGCGAAGGACGGCAGGACCAACGTGGACGATCTCGCGGGGCCGCCGCCCGCGAAAGAGGGGCCCGGGGAGGCCGAAGCGCCGTTCAAGGTGGACATCGCGCGCGTCGCGATCGAGGACGCCGCGGTCAGCTACACGGACCAGGCGGCCGGCGCAAAGTATGCGGTGAGCAAGCTCAATCTGGAGACCGGGCGCATCGCGGTCGGCGTGCCGACCCGCATCGAGCTTTCGGCGACGGTGCAGGCCGACAAGCCCAGGCTGAACCTTCAGACCGCGCTCAAGACCCGGCTCCTGTTCGATCCCGAAAAGCAGCGCTACGCCCTCGAAGGGCTCGATCTCGATGCCAAGGGCGATGCGGCGGGCGTGAGCGGTCTCGTAGCGAGCGCGAAGGGCGACGTGGAGGTGCGCGCCGCGACGAAGGAGTTCTCGGCCTCGAAGCTTGCCGTGAGCGTGGCCGGCAAGCAGGCGGGCGGCGACATGAAGGTCAGGCTCGATGCGCCGAAGCTCTCCGTCACGAAGGACAGGGTGAGCGGCGAGAAGATCACGCTTGACGCTGCGCTCGCCGACGGCCGGAGCAAGCTCAACGCGAAGCTCGAGATCCCGGGCGTCGAGGGTGATGCCAAGGCGTTCCGGGCGGGGCAGATGAACGCGCTCGTGGATTTGCAACGGGAAGGGGCGACGGTCAAAGTGAAGCTTGCGAGCCCGGTCACGGGCAGTGTCGAGGCCGAGCGCGTCGAGCTCACCGGGCTCACCGCGACCGTGAACGTCGTCAATTCGAAGCTGCCTAGGAGCCCCATCAACGCGACGATCACCGGCGCGGGGACGGTCAACTACGGAAAGCGGAACGCGAATCTCATCTTCGCGACGCAGTTCGAGGAGAGCAACATCAAGGGACGGGTGGGGCTCGCCAGGTTCGCGCCGCCGTTCTATACGTTCGACATCAACGTGGACCGGCTCGACGCGGACCGGTATCTCCCGAAAGGCGGAGCCAAACCCGCGGCCGGCGGTGCCAAGGGCGCAGCGGGCGGGCAGGGTGGGCGGGCCGAGCAGCCGCTCGATTTCTCGGCGTTGCGGGAACTCAACGCGAGCGGCAGCATCAGGATCGGCGCGCTCAAGGTGGCCAACGTCAAGGCGTCCAATGTCAGGCTCGAGATCAAGGCCGCCAACGGACGGGTGGACGTCAACCCGATGTCGGCGGGCCTCTACCAGGGCACGTTGAGCGGCGCGCTGGCGGTCAGCGCGGCGCCGGCGACGCCCGCGTTTGCAGTGAAGCAGAACCTGGCCGGGGTGTCGGTCGGCCCGTTGCTCAGGGACCTCGCGGACAACGACATGCTCGAAGGCAAGGGCAACGTCACCGTGGACGTGACCGCGCAGGGCAACACGGTGAGCGCGATCAAGAAGGCGCTCAACGGCAGGGCGGCGGTGAAGCTCGCCGACGGCGCGGTGAAAGGCATTGACATCGCGGGGTCGCTCCGCGACGCGAAGGCCCGGCTGGGCGCGCTCCGGGGCGAGCAGACGCAGCAGGCGGACCAGAGCCGGAGAACGGACTTCTCCGAGCTCACCGCCACGTTCAACATCCAGAACGGCATCGCCCGCAACAACGATCTCTCGCTCAAGTCGCCGCTGCTGCGCGTGGGCGGCGAGGGCGAGATCAATCTCGGCGCGGATACGCTCAATTACCTCGTCAGGGCCTCCATCGTCGGCACCAGCAAGGGGCAGGGCGGGCGCGAGCTCGAGGAGCTGCGCGGCGTCACGGTGCCGGTGCGCGTCACGGGCGTGCTCGCCGCGCCGTCCTACAAGCTCGATTTCGGCTCGATGGTGACCGAGAAGGCGAAGCAGGAGCTGAAGAGCCGCCTGCAGGAGCGCCTGCTCGGCGGAAGCGGCGCGAAGGACGAGAGCGGGAAGGAGGGCGCGAAGGGCGGAAGCAGCACGCGGGACATACTGCGGGGATTAATCGGACGTTAACCGCCAAGAAAGACAACACAACAATTGAACCGCCAAGGCCGCCAAGATCGCCAAGAAGAGCGAGACAACAATTGAACCGCCAAGACGCCAAGGCGCCAAGAGGAGCAAGACAATAATTGAACCGCCAAGGCCGCCAAGGCCGCCAAGGCCGCCAAGAAGAGCAAGACAACAAATGAACCGCCAAGACGCCAAGTGAGGTTAAATCCGGACGCGTCGCGCCGGGTTGGCGCGCGCCGGAGCGCGGAGCAGGTGCCCGCCCGCGGGTGCGACCGCGAAGGCGCGCAGGCGGCCGACGCGAAATCGGCAATCAGCTTCCGGTTGCGTCTCCGAGGCCGCGCGCGTTCGAACGGACGACCTGCTCGTCGTTCAACGCGCGGGAAATGACCCCAGCCCGGTAGCAACACCGGATCGCCTGGCGAAGTTCACTGTTCCTGGTGATTCATCGCCAGGAATAGTGATTTCTCGCTACCGGTATATACTTTTCCTCACTATCCAGCTGTCATCCATTTCAAGTCATACTTGCGAGGTGTTCTGATGTTCGGGCTCTTCGGCTCTAAGCAAGACGAACAGACCGCCTACGACGAGCTTTTCGCTTTTTTAACTGACGATTGGCGGATGAAGGAGCAATATGCACGCGCTTTCCTCGACGCGTTCCGCCGCGATATCGCGAAGATTCATAAGGACATCCTCAAAAAATACGAAACGATGGAACGGAGCGACAATCCTGAACTCCGCCTCGCAGTGGTCTCGATGGGAGGAAAGCGCGATGCTTTATCGCACGTTCTTATCGCGCAGGCGTACAACGCGTACAAGCTCGGCCTGCGGAGAGGGCAGTACGTGGGCACCGATGTTGAGCTCGCGATATGGGCTGTGCTGTCGAATCGTTCCGATCTGCTGGACCCGATCGATAAGGCTTTTGCCAATTACATTCGAAACAAATACGAAGAAAAGTTTCCGCGGCTGTACAACAAAGTCTTCGAAATGGAAGACTGAACGCACGTATAACCACGTGTCCGAGCGGAGCGCCCAACAGCGGCGCTGTTGGGTTCCCTCGTCGCTGCCGCTCTTCGGCGCCCGCTCAACGCCACGTTAGAACGCATTATCGACCATGTCGGACAACTCACCGCAAATGGAAGTCGTACCATTCTCACGATTTCCTCAACCGGTATACTCGTCGGAGGGTTATGGCATTTTCGTCAGTCTCGGCAGAAATAGTATGCAGGTTGGCTCCATTCTTCCGTATCCACCAAATAAGGTGTTGCTGAACGTCGAGATCATGAAGGAGATGCAGCTCCCGGACTATGAATGCGGTGCCTTCTCACAGGTATTTGATTCCGTAGAGACCGCTATAGAAAGCGCACGCACTTTCTTGGCGTCGAAACGAAGGTCCCCATGAGTTTCCGTTGCTGGCTTGGCCTTACTGCTTGCCTAAACAGCCAGGGAGCTTGGATTGCTGGTGACCAAGCCGTTCAGCTTCTCGATTCTTGCCGTGTCGCGGCCAGATACTCGGTCAAGCAATTTGAGCATCACGCAGACCAAGGAAATCTCCAAATCGAATACCTATTGCCTATTGAACCAAGGACTACCGGGCTATGTGCCGGCCGACTCGGCGTCGGAACGACGAGCCAATGTTCTCAGAGCATGTAATCAACTTCTTCGAGATTTCAACGACGATAAGAAATGGAAACGGTAAAAGCTGCGGAGAAGTCAGAGAGGCTCTAATGCTCGTGTGGGCGGGACGCCGCAGAGCAACAGGTTAAGACAGGAAACGTCGCAAATGGCGACCTCCGAGCCAGACGTAATTGAACTCACGAAACCGGTACTACTCGAGTTCGCAAAGGCCGTGTACATCTGCCAATGCCTCGAATCCAGCCTGTGTTTCCTACTCGCTCTAATGGCGCACGAAAGGGTGCCTGAAGAAGGAGCCTTTTCTGCCTCATGGGACTTCCACTCGAAGCGGACGCTGGGGCAGTTACTCCGCCGACTCCGGGAGCAGATTGAAATCCCTCCTAAACTCGACGAGTACTTGGGCGTCGGCGTAGACAAGCGGAACGAGATAATTCACGGGTTTCTCACCAAGAACGCGATACGTCTCGCCGAGCCTAAAGGTCGTATCGAGATCGAAAAGGAACTCATCGAGTTAAAGCTTGAGGTGAAAGAGCGCGATATCGTCGTCAACAAGCTCATCGATGCATTATTGGCCAAGTACGGATTGTCAAACGAGATTCTCAAACGGAACGCCGATCGCTACTGGGAGCATTTGAACCCGAGAGATGGCGATGAACCGCAAACGCCAAAGC
Source organism: bacterium (assembly GCA_027310225.1). GTDB lineage: Bacteria > Pseudomonadota > Gammaproteobacteria > Burkholderiales > SG8-41 > SG8-41. The sequence goes on from DAIDBG010000218.1 coordinate 7,115, forward strand.
ACTGAATGGCGTTCTGACACGGCGCCCAACACGGTCACGCGCGACGCGGCGGTGCTTTGCAAACAGCGGTGCCGCGCGCGCCGGTTGGCCCCACGTTGGGCATCGAGTGTTGCAGCCGCGAATGGACGGGCATGGTGATGACCGAAGTTCTTGCTTTTGATTGCGGGGATTCCGTTGTTGGAATCTTGGACGTCAACCGTGGTGTGTACTTGCCTTATCTCGGTAAAGAACGAATCAAAGGGGCAAAGCGGCTAGTCTCCCACGTCGGAACCATCGTCAGCTTCAATGGCAGTAGATACGACCTGCCCGAGATCTCGAAGATGCTCAGCCTCCCATCAGTGACCGAGCTGCATATCAGCGGTGAGCACAACGACATGTCGAGAATAGTGTCGGAAATCCGTTGGCCTCCCGATCCTGGTACTGCTGCCATTCTGGGCCAAAACCTGGATGAGACGTATCGGTACTATTTCGGAGATGAGCGATGCAACCCGCCTCCCGATCTGAGGGATAAGTACGAAGGAGATCAACTGGATTACATCATAGCCAATTGGCGCGACTGCTACATGACAGCAGAACTGTGGAAAAGATGGAGGCGTGGAAAGCTTGGCTCGTGAGTCGCGAATTCGAATCGATGCCCAACCCCGGGTTCGATCGGAGCACCAAACAGCGTCGCTGCGTTCGCTGTTGGGCTCCCGTCACGCTTCGCGCACCGGCGCTCGGTCAATCCGAACCTTAATTTGATTACTCGTGGGATTTCTTGGCGTGCTTGGCGGCCTTGGCGGTTCGATTGGTTGTTGATCTTATCTTTCGTGGATTTCTTGGCGCCTTGGCGTCTTGGCGGCTGATCTATGGGTTCTAGCGTCGCGGCGAAGATCATCGCCTGGCAGAAGAAGCACGGCCGCCACGACCTGCCGTGGCAGGGCACGCGCGACGCTTACGCGATCTGGGTCGCGGAGGTCATGCTCCAGCAGACCCAGGTCGCGACCGTCATTCCCTACTACGGGCGCTTCCTGACGCGCTTTCCGGACGTGGCGGCGCTCGCCGCCGCTCCGCTCGACGAGGTGTTGCGGCTCTGGAGCGGTCTCGGCTACTACTCGCGCGCACGCAACCTGCACCGCGCGGCACAGCGGGTCATGAACGAGCGCGGCGGGCGCTTTCCGAGGCGCTTCGATGAGGTGGCGGCCCTGCCCGGCGTGGGGCGGTCCACCGCCGCCGCCATCTGCGTTTTCGCCTACGGCGCGCGGCAGGCCATTCTCGACGGCAACGTGAAGCGCGTTCTGGCGCGCTGCTTCGGCATCACCGGCTACCCGGGTGAGAAGCGCGTTGCCGACCGGCTGTGGCAGTGTGCGGAGCGGCTGCTGCCGCGGCTTCGCGTCGAATCCTACACCCAGGGCCTGATGGATCTCGGCGCGACGGTGTGCATG
>DAIDBG010000271.1 GCA_027310225.1 bacterium
CCCACGTTCCCCGCCCCATCGGCGCCCGCCGTGCCGGCGCCGCCCCCGCCGCCGGCGGCCGCCGTGGCGGCGGTGGCCCCGGAACCGTTTCCGCCGTTGTTGCCCTGAGTACCGGCGCCCCCTGTGCCGGCCAGCCGGCCGCCGCCGCCGGAACCGCCCGCGACACCGTTGTTGTTGCCGACCGAGGCGCCGCCGCCGCCGCCCACCGCGGTGGCCGACGAGAACGAGGAGCTGCCGCCGGTGCCGCCGGGTCCGGTGCCCCCGATGCCGCCGGCCCCGCCGGGGCCCACGACGATGTTGTAAACCGTCAGCGGCGTGACGGCGAAGCCGGCCCCGCTCTGCATGCCGCCTGCGCCGCCGCCCCCCGCGCCGCCGACGTTGGCGACGGCGGTGATCCCCCCCCCGCCGCCGCCGCCCCCGACCACCAGGTATTGCACGGCGACGATGCCGGCGGGCGGGGTAAACGTGCCGTTCTGGGTGAACGTGTGAACGACATCGTTGCCGATGACGGTCGTCGTGCAGTTCGTGCACTGCGCCCCCGCCGCTACCGGGAAGAGCAGCGCCGCCGCGAGCGCCACAAGGGCCCCCGCAAGCACGGCCGCGCGCCGGGCCCGCCCCCGGCATTCGCGCACGCTGCTTCGTGTGGAATTCATCACCGTCCCCGGTCTCGTCGCCATCCGTACGCTCGGATGCAACAAGCGTTCCCGGCCGCGTGAACGGCCGTATTCGGCGGATGAGCGGGCCGTCGCGCGATCCCTGTCACGCAGCCGCGCGAGACACTTGCCGATATCGCAACGCATGAGCCGGCGCCTCATCCGCACGCGAACCGCGGCGGCGCAGCCGTCGGGTCTTTGCACTTGGAGAGTGTCGCCTGTATCTGGCGCTCGACGTAGCCGCTCTGCGGCGTCGTACCCAGACAGCTCCCTGCAGCGGGCTGATTGCAGGCCGTAGCGACGATCCGGTACACGCGCACGTTGCGGTTGCCCTCGGTCGTGTCCGCCCCCAGCGTGCACTCCACGGTCACCGTGAACGGCGAGAGCGAGCCGCCCAGCCCGGTCAGGTTGGTGGTGCCGGGACAGTTCGCCAAGCCGGCGGCGGGGATCGTGTTGTTCGGATCGAGCACCTGGTAAGCGCCCCACTCGACGCCCGCGCGCGCCGCCTGATACGCGCGCACGCCCTGCACGTCGAGCTGCGAGCTCGACTGCTGGAGTCCCGTCACCGACACGATGAACGCGCCGAGCAGCGCGAGCACCACGATGAGGAACACGGCGGTGACGATGCTGAACCCGGCTTCGCGGTTCAAGGTTCCGGGTTCCGGGTTTCGGGTTTCGGGTTTCGGGTTCTTGTACTTTGCCCCCGCCAGCCCCGATCTCTTGAGATAAGCGATCAGCCCCCCCAGCTTCTTGCCGACGTCACTTGCCAGCGTTTGTAATTGCTCGAACTTACTGCGGTCAATATAGCCCTGATCAAGCGCGATGTAGGCTTGCGCCCTCACTTCTCCAACTGACCCCTTCGCGATCGAGAGGAATTGGATGAATTCCGCGTTTCCACCACGCTCGAATCCCTCAGCAACGTTAGACAGCACCGATATTGCCGCGCGGCGCATCTGATCGCGCAAGACGAAATCCTTGGCAAAGGCCCCGCTGGACGAACTGGCATAGATTTCGTTCGCCAGCTTACGGGCCATCTGCCAGGCGTCGAGATCTTCAAAGCCACGAACGGTTGTCATCAGTATTTTCCCGGAACGCGGAACTCGGAACCCGGAACTGAATCACGGCACATTGCTGACATGCGCCTGCTGAAACAATCGTACCGTTTCCCCACTCTGCGATACCTGCAAACTTAGTGCCACCACACCCGTCCGTTGGGTGGCGCCACTTGTCGTGTAGGTAAAGCTGCACTGTGAAATATTTCTCGCCAGCAGCGCGTTGTTCGTCCCGGGAGCAAACGACGTGGGCTGGGCGGCCGCGATGGGGTAGCCCCAGTAGCGCCGCAGCACGCCCGCACCGGGGTCGCAGGCGTAGGTAACCGGGTACTGCACGACCTGGAAGCGCTTGCCCGGCGAGGCGAATGGAAACAGCGTGGGTGCCGTGAGGGTAATCGTGGGCGCCGAAACGCTTGAGAACGCGGCGCGGTTGTCGCCGACGTAGGCGTTGGCGGTGGTGATGGCCGGATCGGAGTTGAGGTTATAAACCACGATTGATTCGCCC
>DAIDBG010000278.1 GCA_027310225.1 bacterium
CCTCAGGACCTGTCATGAGTTGCGGGTGCCGGTGGTCGCGCGCGGCGCCGGCACCGGGCTTTCGGGCGGGGCGCTGCCGCTCGGCAATGGCGTGCTGCTTTCCCTGGCGAAATTCATGCGGATTCTGGAAATTGATTATCCGGCGCGCACCGCACGGGTGCAGCCCGGCGTACGGAACCTGGCCATCTCAGAGGCGGTTGCGCCCCGCGGGCTCTACTACGCGCCCGATCCTTCGAGCCAGCTCGCCTGCACCATCGGCGGCAACGTCGCCGAGAATTCCGGCGGCGTGCACTGCCTCAAGTACGGGCTCACGGTGCACAACATCCTCAAGCTGCGCGTCGCCACCATCGAAGGCGAGATCGTGGAGATCGGAAGCGAGGCGCTCGATGCCGCCGGCTACGACCTGCTCGCGCTGATGACCGGCTCCGAGGGCCTGCTCGGCGTGGTGACCGAGGTGACCGTGAAGCTTCTGCCAAACCCGGAGTTCGCCCGGCTGATCATGGCGGCGTTTGATGACGTCGAGAAGGCCGGCAACGCGGTTGCGAGCATCATCGCCGCCGGCATCATCCCGGCGGGGCTGGAAATGATGGACCAGGCCGCCACGCGCGCCGTGGAGGATTTCGTGCACGCCGGCTACCGGACCGACGCCGCCTCCATCCTGCTCTGCGAATCGGACGGCACCGTGGAGGAAGTCGCCGACGAAATCCGGCGGGTCCGGCAGATCATGGAGAAAAGCGGCGCGCTGCAAGTGCAGGTGTCGAGCGACGAGGCCGAGCGGCTGCGTTTCTGGGCCGGGCGCAAGGCGGCGTTCCCCGCGATCGGCAGCATCTCGCCCGATTACTACTGCATGGACGGCACGATCCCGAGGAAGCGGCTGGGAGCGGTGCTGCGGAAGATCGCGGAGCTCGAGCGCAAGTACGGCCTGCGCTGCGCCAACGTGTTCCACGCCGGAGACGGCAACCTCCATCCCCTCATCCTCTACGACGCCAACCGGCCCGGCGAATTGCAGCGCACGGAGGAATTCGGCGCGGAAATCCTCGAGCTGTGCCTGCGCGTCGGCGGCACCATCACCGGCGAGCACGGCGTTGGGGTCGAGAAGATCAGCCAGATGTGCGTGCAGTTCACGCCCGCGGAGCTCGAGACGTTCCACGGCGTGAAGCGCGCCTTCGACGCCCGCGAACTGCTCAATCCCGGCAAGGCGGTGCCGACGCTCGCCCGCTGCGCCGAGTTCGGGCGCAGGCACGTGCATTCCGGGCAGGAGAAGTTCCCCGAGCTGCCGCGTTTCTAAAAGTCGAACCGCCAAGACCGCAAAGAACGCCAAGAAGATCCATACAAATGGAACCGCCAAGATAGCATGGACGCCTCCCGCCCCTTCGGGGGAGGCGAGCATGCCATCTTGGCGGTTAAATTCTGCCTTTGCATTTCTCGGCGTCTTGGCGGTTCAATTGATTTTGGTTCTTCTGGGCGTCTTGGCGGCTAATGGAAAACGCCAACAAATGGGATCAATGTAAGATTTCCGAAATGAAGCAAGTTGGAAATACGGAATGATGCGTGCCTCGATGCCCGGGTGTATCATCAGCAGCATGCAGCTAACTACTGGAACCGTCGTAGGCGGAAAGGTCGTCGTGGAAGGGGAGCCCCTGCCCGAGGGTACTGTCGTCACGATCCTTGCTCGCGAAGCGGATGAAACCTTCGAGGTCCCGCCTGAACTCGAGGCGGAGCTCCAGGAATCGATCGCTCAAGCCGAACGGGGAGAGACAATTTCCGCCAAGGAATTGCTTGAGCGTCTTCGCCGTATCGCCTGAGCAAAGTGCTCGAGGTTGAGGTAACCCTTCGCGCCGCCGTACAGATTGAAGCGGCTGCATCGTGGTGGTCAAAGAACAGACCGGCTGCACCGGACGCGATCCGCGTCGATTTTCGGGAAGCATCGGTTCTCCTATCGAGCCAACCAGGCGTTGGAGCGAAGTCAAGCACGGCCCGTTACCCTGGCTTGCGCCGTTTGTACCTCTCAAGAGTTCGGTATTACCTCTACTACCAAGTGCAGGGTGAGAAAATTGTCGTCCTCGCTTTCTGGCACGCAAGTCGAGGGAGTGGCCCCGGTCTCTGAATCTGATTTCTGTATTTCCTGGCGCGCCTGGCGGCCTTGGCGGTGAATGAATAGTGTCGTTCAACAGTTGAGTGAAACCATCCGTGAGGCGGCATCCCAGCGGCGGCCCCTTTGCATCCGCGGCGGCGGCACCAAGGATTTCTACGGCGGCGAAATTCGCGGCTACAAGCTCGATACCGGCGGCTATCGCGGCATCGTCGCCTACGAGCCGACCGAGCTCGTGATCACCGCCCGCTGCGGCACGCCGCTCGCCGAGGTCGAGGCCGCCCTGCGCGGGAAGGGGCAGATGCTCGCGTTCGAGCCGCCACACTTCGGCGATGTGCCCTCACCCCTATCCCCTCTCCCGCACGGCGCGGGCGAGGGGAACAGTGTGCCGGCTGCGCCGGAGAGAAGGATGGCCACGCTGGGAGGGTGCGTCGCAGCCGGGCTGTCGGGACCGCGGCGGCCCTACGCCGGCGCGGTGCGCGACTTCGTGCTCGGCGTGCGCATCCTCGACGGCAACGGCGAGGACCTCCGCTTCGGCGGCCAGGTCATGAAGAACGTCGCCGGCTACGACGTGTCGCGGTTCATGGCGGGCTCGCTCGGCACGCTCGGACTGCTGCTCGAGGTTTCCCTGAAGGTGCTGCCGGTTCCGCCATCGGAGACAACGCTGCATCTCGGTTGCGGAGAAAGCGAGGCCATCGCGCTCATGAATAAATGGGCAGCGCAGCCGCTGCCCATTTCGGCAACGGCTTTCCATAATGGCAGCCTCGGCGTGCGACTATCGGGGGCGCCGATCGCGGTCGAAGCCGCGATCAGGAAAATCGCGCGCGGGGTGCTCGCGGACCCGGTGCAGGCGGAGCGGTTCTGGACCGGCATCCGCGAGCAGACTGACGCGTTTTTCGCGGGCGATACGCCGCTCTGGCGCCTGTCGGTGAAGCCGACGACGCCCCCGCTCGGCCTCTCCGCAGGGCAGCTTATCGAATGGGGCGGCGCCCTGCGCTGGCTCAAATCGGACGCGGATGCGGGGACGATACGGGATGCCGCAGCGCGCGCCGGCGGTCATGCGACCTTGTTTCGCGGCGGAAGCAAGTCGGCCGGCGTGTTCCACCCGCTTTCGCCGGGGCTCACGAAGATACACCACCGGCTCAAGCGGGTCTTCGATCCGGCCGGCATTTTCAACCCCGGCCGCCTGTACCCCGATTTATAGCCGAATAATGCAAACGAACCTCGCGCCGTTCATCGAGGACACGCCCGAAGGCAGGGAGGCCGACGCGATCCTGCGCAAGTGCGTGCACTGCGGCTTCTGCACCGCGACCTGCCCGACCTATCAGCTGCTGGGCGACGAGCTCGACGGCCCGCGCGGGCGCATCTACCTGATGAAACAGGTGCTCGAAGGCGCGAATCCGACCGCAAGGACGCAGCTGCATCTCGACCGCTGCCTCACCTGCTGCGCGTGCGAAACCACTTGTCCTTCCGGGGTGCACTACAGCCGCCTGCTCGACATCGGGCGGCATCTCGTGGAAGAGCGCGTGGGCCGCGGCCTCGTCGAATCGCTCCTGCGCCGGGCGCTGCGCGCGGTGATCCCCAGGCCTGCGCTATTCAAGTCGCTGTTGTATATGGGACGCCTGGCGCGGCCGCTGCTGCCGGCCTCCCTGTCGCGCAAGATTCCAGGGGGCACTGCGGCGCGGCCATGGTGGCCAGAGGCGTCCCATGCGCGCAGGATGCTGGTGCTCGAGGGCTGCGTGCAGCCCGCCCTCTCGCCCGCCACCAACGCCGCCGCGGCGCGCGTGCTCGACCGCATCGGCATCACGCTCGTGCGCGCCCCGCGGGCCGGCTGCTGCGGCGCAGTTTCCTTCCACCTCGATGCGCGGGAGCAGGCGCTCGACCACATGCGCCGCAACATTGACGCCTGGTGGCCCCATATCGAGCAGGGCGCCGAGGCGATCGTCATGACCGCGAGCGGCTGCGGCGTGATGGTGAAGGACTACGGCTACCAGCTCGCAAGCGACCCCGCCTATGCCTCCAGGGCGAAGCGCGTCTCGGAACTGACGAAAGACATCAGCGAAATCATCGCCGCCGAGTCGGCAAAGCTCAAGCCGCTCTGCACTCCGCACTCCGCGCCCGGCACTCAGCGAGTAGCCTTTCATCCGCCTTGTACGTTGCAGCACGGATTGAAGCTGAAAGGGCGCGTGGAGAATCTGCTGACCTCACTCGGCTACTCACTGACGCCCGTCCCCGATTCCCATCTCTGCTGCGGCTCCGCCGGGACCTACTCGATACTGCAGCCCGAGCTGTCGCAGAAGCTGCTCGCCAACAAGATCGCCGCCCTCGAGAGCGGCGCGCCCGCCGCCATTCTCACCGCCAACATCGGCTGCCAGTCGCACCTCCAGAGCGCGACTGATCTGCCGGTGCGGCACTGGATCGAGGCGCTCGCCGACAGCCTGCCGAACGTCTAAAGAGAACGATTCGATTTGAATTGGTACCCGCCTCGTTGTTCTTGATGCCCCAGAGATTCGATGTCTTTGTAAAAGTCTGCTGGTTAATCAAAACAGCTTCGCAAGAGAATCCTGCGTTGATCCCCAACGGCATGACATGCTCCTCGAGCTTCAAGGTTGCATTGCGGATTTCTCCGACCTCGAATGCAAGCCATCCGCCGGGTTTGGTAACGCGATGAAGTTCCCAGAATACTTCTCCCATCACGCGCGACCAGTCTTCAATAGACTTCGCCATCGTAATGGTCTTCGTAACTGCGTCAACGTCAATCGCATTGAACCAGCAACGCAACCAGTTGTCACCCGCGTACTCGACGATGTCCAAGAACGGCGGCGAAGTAACAGTGAGCTGTACCGCGCCGGACTCGATCGCCCGGGTACTCCGCGCATCTTCCGTCAACAACTGAGTATGGTGGCAGACACGCCGAAGATTTGCTCTCTGTTCCGTCGTTACTTTGGACAGCAGAGAAC
>DAIDBG010000284.1 GCA_027310225.1 bacterium
GCTCAGGCTTGCGCAAGAAACGTTCACGGTGCCGTCAGTCTGGAACAAGCCGCGCAAGTAGCCCTTTACGCAGTCCTCGGTTCCTCGCCAGACAACCTCGGGCACTCGCAACTTCGTGGCAGCGGTGAAGCCGTAATGTTCAAGGAATCGGGCGAGCAGCACGGAACGCACGAATACGTGGTTTCGCTCGGCGATGGCGATCGGGACGACGCGGTAAGCACGAGACGTCAATGCGAGGCCTTCGATGACCCTGTTGACGTGACCGGCCACCGCAGTCGCGAGTTCGCGATCTTCGCCCCAGAAATTGATGATGGCTGCATCTTCTCCCTTCCCGCGGTTCGTGAAATGGCCATCGCCGGTAATCAGGCCGATCAGGAATCCGATCTCGCCGTCGCCCTCGCTGCCGAACTGTCCCTTGCCGGACTGGACCAGCAGTTCATCGCCGGGTCGCAGGTCCTCGAGCTTGATCTTGCCGCGCGTGGTATAGAAATCGTGCCAGGCGGTCGCCTTGATTTCGTAGCCATCCGCCGTCTCGACGCGATACACGTCCGCCGCGCCCGCGGTCATGAAGGCCGGCGCAGCGGGCCGCAGCGCAACGCCCCGGCTGTCTTGTCCCAGTGCGCGGACGTCAACCGTCGCTTGCAGGGGTCCCCCACGCGAAAGCAGATCCTTGATGCAGACAAGCCCGTACTGGGTGTGCAGCCGCGTATCACCCGTCACGCACGGATTGGTGCTGCCAATCGACTCGCAGTAAGACAGATTGTTGTCCGCATTCGCGCGGTCCACGAAGAACACGCCCGGCTCGGCGTGATCGTAGGTGGACTCCATGATCTCGCGCCACAGCTCGCGCGCGCGGAGCTTGCGGTAGACCCACAGGCCGTCGGCGCGCTGGCGCGGCTCGCCCTCGAAGTCCGGCGCGGGCGGCTGCTTGTGCACCAGCTCCCAGTCGGCGTCCTGCTCGACCGCGCGCATGAACGCGTCGGTCACCGCGACGCTCACGTTGAAGTTCTTGAGTTCGCCCTCGTCCTTGGCGTGGACGAAAGCCTCGATGTCGGGATGGTCGCAGCGCAGGATGCCCATCTGCGCGCCGCGGCGCGAGCCGGCGGATTCCACCGTCTCGCAGCTCTTGTCGAACACGCGCATGTAGGACACCGGCCCGCTCGCCGTGCTGTCGGTGCCGCGCACCTTCGCCCCGCGCGGGCGGATCGCCGAGAAATCGTAGCCGACGCCGCCGCCGCGCCGCATCGTCTCGGCGGCTTCCATCAGCGCGACGTAGATGCCGGGCCTGCCGTCCACCGTCTCCGACACGGAATCGCCCACCGGCTGCACGAAGCAATTGATGAGCGTGGCCTGCAGCGGCGTGCCGGCGGCGGAGTTCACGCGCCCGCCCGGAATGAAGCCGCTCTCGAGCGCCTCGAGGAACACCGGCTCCCAGCGCGCGGGGTCCTTCTCCACGGCGGCGAGCGCGCACGCGACGCGCAAGCGCACGTCCTCGACGTTCTTCTCCGCGCCCTTGGCGTACTTTTCCCGCAGCACGTCGAGCGTGACCTGCTGCGGCGGCAGCGCGAGGCCGGTATCGTTAAGCTTCATGATCGCGGGGCTTCCCCTTTCTGCCCGGATTCGGGCTCCGGAAAGAGCATGATACCGCCGCGGCTGACTACCTCGAAGCACCCTCTTGCAGCGAATTGATTTAGATCAAAAAAAAGCGGCGGTATCCGCTGCTCTTTCCCGCCGCCTGCCAAACGGGTTTCAACCGACGATCTGCCACGTGCCTTCCGCGGTCTGGCAGGCCCTGCCCTTGGAGGTTTCCCGCTGTCCGCTGGAAGTCGCCGTGAGCGTGAATTCACGGCACGGCCGGCCGTCGCGCGAAAAGCCCTTGAGCGGGGTCAGGAGATATGTCGCCCGCTTGTCGGCGCTCGGCCAGCTCACGCGCTTGTTGTCGCCGGCGAGTTCGAGCGCGTGCGCGACGCAGGCGCGGTCGGTCTGGTCCATGTCGCGGCCGACCTGAGCGCCGATCACCGCCCCGGCGATGGTACCGACCAGGATCGCGACCTGCCGGCCGCTGCCCTTGCCGACCTGCGAGCCGACCGCTCCGCCTGCCACCGCGCCGATCACGGCGCCGACCGCCTCGCGGTTGCAGCGGCCTTGCACCACGCCGTAGTCCCTGTCCCACTTCTTGCCGGTGTAGCCGACGTAGTAGGGGTCGTTCTTCTTGCGCCAGCCGTACGCCGGTGCCCACGGCGGCGGCTCGCCATAGGTGCTGTTGAGCGGCACCGCGGCCGCCAACCCGGCGGCAAGCGCGGCGGCCGCGGCGAAACGCAGCCTGAAACGTGACGGATCGTTCATGGTCTTCCTCCTCTGCGCTGATGATGATGACGACAACATCATCAACGCATTGGACCCGCTGCCGGTTGTCATGTCCCGGGGGCGCTGTCGCCGCAGGGCGACGGGCGCGCGCCGCGCAGCGTGACGGATCCGAGGAACACGTGGCGCGCCTGCCCCGGCCCCGAATCGGCGCTGTGATAGACGTCGCCATATTCCGGCGAGTACGGCGTGCCGGCTTGAAGCGATCTCAAAATTACGCAGCAAGGTACGCACGATCAACGGGTTATCTCCGCCAGACGCCATTTTTGAGATCGCTTCTTGCAATAAGCTCCCGCTCTGCGTAGCATGCTCCGTAACATGTTACGGAAACGGTCATGAAGGCGATGAAGGTGAGCGAGCGGATGCGCGGCTACCGCGCCCGCAAGCAGGCGGCAGGCTTGCGCCTGATCCAGCTTTGGGTGCCGGATACCCGCTCGTCGCGCTTCGCCGCCGAGTGCCGGCGCCAGTGCCGCGTGCTGAAGGGAGACCCCGCGGAGACCGAGGCGCTGGAATTCATCGCGCGGGCGGGCTCGTGGGACGACAATGCGCCGCGGTGATCTCGTCACGGTCGCGGCACCCGGCGACTACGGCAAGCCGCGCCCGGCGCTCGTCATCCAGTCCGACCTGTTCGAAGAGCTGCCGAGCGTGACGCTGTGCCTGGTCACGAGCGAACTACGCAATGCGCCGATCTTCCGCGTTACCGTGGACCCGTCTGCGGACAACGGGCTGCGCCGCGTCTCGCAGATCCAGGTGGACAAGGTGATGACGGTGGCGCGCGAGCGGGTCGGCGCAGTCATCGGCCGGCTCGATGACGCCGCGATGCTCAAGGTCAACCGCTCGCTCGCGGTGTTCATCGGCATCGCCTAGCCGGATCGGCGTTCATCGGCGGTTGCTTTGTTGTTAATGCCGCGGTCGCGCAGAAAGTCCGCCAGGATGCGCCCGGTGTGGCCGACCACCCCGGCCGCTTCGCGGCCACCCCTCCTCGACGAGGAGGGGAGATAGGGTTTGATAATGTCTGCGGGCGCGCCTTGCGCGACGATGCGCCCGCCGGCGTCGCCGCCCTCCGGGCCGAGGTCGATCACCCAGTCCGCCTCCGCGATGACGTCGAGGTTGTGCTCGATCACGACGACGGTATTGCCGGCGTCAACGAGCCGGTGCAGCACGCGCACGAGCTTCTCCACGTCGGCCATGTGCAGGCCGACGGTGGGCTCGTCGAGCACATAGAGCGTGCCGGCCCGCGCCAAGTTGGCAGCCGCCAGTGGGCAGTTGTCAGCGTCGAGCTGCTTCTTGCTGGCGGCTGGCGTCTGGCGGCCGGCGGCTCCGTTTCGGACCTTCGCCAGCTCGGTCACCAATTTGATGCGCTGCGCTTCGCCGCCGGAGAGTGTGGGGCTCTGCTGCCCGAGCGTGAGATAGCCGAGCCCGACATCCTGCAGGAGCGTCAGCGCGTGGTGGATGGAAGGGTGGGCGGAGAAGAAATCCACCGCCTCGTCCACGCTCATCAGGAGCGCTTCGCCGATGCTCTTCTCCTTGAACCGCACGGCGAGCGTCTCGGGATTGAAGCGCGCGCCGCGGCAGGCGTCGCACGTCACCTTCACGTCGGGCAGAAAGCTCATCTCGATGCGCTTCACGCCCTGGCCCTCGCACGCCTCGCAGCGCCCGCCCGCGGTGTTGAACGAGAAGCGCGAGGCGGTGTAGCCGCGCATGCGCGACTCCGTCAGTTCCGCGTAGAGCCGGCGCACCGCGTCCCAGAACCCGACGTAGGTCGCCGGGCACGAGCGCGGGGTCTTGCCGATCGGGGTCTGGTCCACTTCCAGCACCCGGCCGATCTGCTCGGCTCCGCGAATGGCGCGGCAGCCGAGCAGATCAAAGGATGAAGGATGAAGGAT
>DAIDBG010000302.1 GCA_027310225.1 bacterium
TTCCAGGTGGTTGCCAACGAGTCCGCGAGCGGCATCACCACGGTGGCGCTGGACAGCGGGGTGCCGGTCGCCAACGGCATACTGACCACCGATGACGACGACCAGGCGGCCGCGCGCATGTCGCAAAAGGGGGCCGACTGCGCGCAGGCGGCGATCGAGATGGCCAACCTTCTGAAAAAACTTGACGAAGATTAGCCACAGAGATGTTTGACGGAAGATGAAGACAAGCCGAAGGCGCTCGCGCGAGTTCGCGCTGCAGGGCCTCTACCAGTGGCAGCTCGCGCGCACCGACGCGGCGACTATCGCGCGCGAGCTCGCCGAGGCCAGGGGCTTCGAAAAGCTCGACGCGGAATATTTCAGAATGCTGCTCGAGGGAACGATTGCGGCGGCGCCCGAGCTGGAGAAGATCATCACCCCCCATCTCGATCGCGCGTTTTCCCGCTTGAGCCCCGTCGAGCGCGGTATTCTCCTGCTCGCCGGCTACGAACTCGCGCACTGCCCGGACGTGCCGTACCGCGCGGTGATCAACGAGGCGGTGGAGCTGGCGAAGGATTACGGCGGAACCGACGGCTACAAGTTCGTGAATGGCGTGCTCGACAGGTTGGCCGCGCAGCTCCGCAAAGGGGAGGGGGCGGAAACAGGAAATAGGAAATAGGAAATGGTGGGACCGCGCATGGCGCGGCGGAGTGTTCGGGGCCCACTTCCATTCCCTATTTCCCATTCCCCGGTTTTCAGATGGACGGACGGCTGAAGAAACGGATATTCGCCTTCTACTTTGCGGGATTCGTCAACGCGGCCCTCGGGTTCTACGTGCTGTTCCAGGGCAGGACGTTCCTGGCGCCAGGCACCTGGTTCTTCCTGCTCGCCCTCTTTTTCGGTTTCGCCGCGGTGGACTTCTGGTTTCCCAAAGTGCTGAAGAAGAAGTGGCTCGAGGAGCAGGCGCGGCTCGCCGCCGGGCAAGCCAAGGATGAAGGCGGAAGGATGAAGGATGAAAAGGAAAAGGCGTGAACCGTGATCGGTTGAAACTCCGCACTCCGCACCCAGCACTCAGCACTTCCTACTGAGTTTCCACACCGCATGCCGCTGACCGAATTCGAGCTGATCCGGCGTTTCTTCACCTATCCGTCGCCGGGCGCCGTGCTGGGCGTCGGCGACGACGCGGCGATCGTGCGCGCAGGGCGCGGACGCGATCTGGTGATCACCACCGACATGCTCCTCGCCGGCCGGCATTTCCGCGCCGACGCCGATCCCGGGCGGCTCGGCCACAAGGCGCTCGCGGTCAATCTTTCCGACATCGCGGCGATGGGCGCGGTGCCGCGCTGGGCGACGCTCGCGCTCGCGCTGCCGCGGGCGGACGCGCGCTGGCTCGCCGCCTTCTCGCGCGGCTTCATGCGGCTCGCCCGCCGGCACGGCGTGGATCTCGTCGGCGGCGACACGACGCGCGGCCCGCTTGCCGTTTGCGTGCAGGTGGTGGGCGCGGTGCCGGTGGGGCAGGCGCTGCGGCGCGATGGCGCTCGGGCGGGCGACGACGTCTGGGTGTCCGGCACGCTCGGTGACGCGGCGCTCGCGCTGGAATGCGCGCGCGGGCGGTTGCGGCTGACGCCGCGTGAACGCGCGCCTTTGAACGCAAGGCTCGATACGCCTGCTCCCCGCGTCGGGCTCGGCGTGGCGCTGCGCGGGATCGCGCACAGCGCGATTGACGTGTCCGACGGCCTGGTCGCGGATCTCGGCCATATCTGCGAGCGCTCGAAGGTGTCCGCCGTGGTGGAATTCGCGCGCGTCCCCGCTTCGGCCGTGATGCGGCGCCATCTCCAACGGCCGGCCGCGCGCACGGCGCTGCTTGCCGGCGGCGACGATTACGAGCTGGTCTTCACCGCGGGCCGTGCGCAGCGCGCTGCGCTCCTGCGGCTCGCGCGCCGTCTGCGGCTGAAACTCACGCGCATCGGCAGCATCGTCCGGCGGGGCGGCGCCCCCGTGACGGTGCTCGGCGCCGGCGGCAGGCCGATGCGGCTGCCGCGCACCGGATTCGATCACTTTGACTGACCTCGTTCCGCGCCCCTCGTGGCGCTTCGTGCTGCGTCACCCCGCGCACTTCATCGCGTTCGGCGGCGGCGTCGGGCTCGTGCCGGTTGCCCCCGGCACCTTCGGCACGCTGCTCGCGCTGCCGCTCTACTGGCTTGCCGCGCCGCGGTTCGAAACCCCCGTGTTTCTGCTGCTGACGGCGGGATTGTTCGCGCTCGGGGTGTGGGCGTGCGACGTGACAGGCCGCGCCGTGGAAGCCGCCGACCACCGCGGCATGGTATGGGACGAGGTCGTCGCGTTCCTGCTGGTGCTGGTTTTCGCGCCGGCGGCGCCCTGGTGGCAGCTGGCGGCGTTCCTGCTGTTCCGCTTCTTTGATATTCTCAAGCCGCCGCCGATCCGCTACTACGACCGCACCTTCAAGAGCGGCTTCGGCGTGATGCTCGACGATCTCGTCGCGGCGTTCTATACGCTATTGGTGCTGGCGGTCGCAATGCGGATGCTTGGGTGACGCAGTGATGAAGTGACGAGTTACCCCCCAGAATTTCGATGTGCGTAAGATAGAGCGATGCCCGATCCCGTGCTATACAAGCTGGCAGAAGAGCTGGGCGGCGCGCTAAAGCGCCGCGGGTTGATGCTGGCGACGGCGGAGTCATGCACCGGCGGCGGGGTCGCCGAGGCGGTCACCATGGTGCCGGGCAGCTCGGACTGGTTCGAGCGCGGCTTCGTCACCTACACCTACATCTCCAAGCGGGAGATGCTGGGCGTGCGGGAGGCAACGCTCGAAAAGCACGGGGCGGTGTCGGAGGAAGTCGTGCGCGAGATGGCCGAGGGCACGCTTGCGCGCAGCCACGCCCAGCTCGCGGTGGCGGTGAGCGGCGTCGCCGGCCCCGCCGGAGGCACGCCGGAGAAGCCGGTGGGCACCGTGTGCTTCGCGTGGAGCGCGAAGGACGACACGCCGCGCAGCGAAACCAGGAAATTCAGCGGCGACCGCGAGGCGGTGCGGCGGCAGTCGGTCGAGCACGCGCTCAGGGGAGTGCTCGCTTTGCTTAAGCAGAGGCCCTAACGAGCCCCTGATCAATCCTGCGCCAGCAGATTGATCAGGCTGGAGCTGTCCCACCTCCCCCCGCCGCGCGCCTGCACCTGCGCGTAGAGCTGCTCGAGCAGCGCGGTCACCGGCAGCCGCGCGCCGTTCGCTCTCGCCTCCGCGAGGCAGATGCCGAGGTCCTTGCGCATCCAGTCCGAAGCGAACCCGAAATCGAACTTGCCCTCGAGCATGGTCTTCGAGCGGTTCTCCATCTGCCACGAGGTGGCTGCACCCTTGGTGATCACGGAGAGCACCTTGTCCATTTCGAGGCCGGCGCGCCGGCCAAAATTGAGCCCCTCCGCGAGCCCCTGGATCACGCCCACGACGCAGATCTGGTTCACCATCTTGGTGAGCTGCCCGGCCCCCGCCGGCCCGATCAGCGCGCAGCTCCTGGCGTAGAGGTCGAGCACCGGCTTGGCGCGCTCGAACACCGCGGGCTCGCCGCCGACCATGACGCCGAGCTGGCCGTTCTGGGCGCCCGCCTGGCCGCCGGACACCGGCGCGTCGAGGAAGCCCAGACCCAGCGCACGCGTCTTCCAGGCCAGCTCGCGCGCGAGGATCGCGGAAGCCGTCGTATGGTCAATGAAGATGGCGCCCTGCTTCATGCCAGCGAGCGCGCCGTTGTCTCCGTAGGCGATGGCGCGCACGTCGTCGTCGTTGCCCACGCACGAGAGCACAAAGTCGGCATCGCACGCCGCCTCGCGGGGTGTGGCGACGCTCCGCCCGCCGTGCTCCTTTACCCACTGCGCGGCCTTGCCGGCCGTGCGATTATAGACCGTGAGGTCGTGGCCGCCTTTCTTCCGCAGGTGCCCGGCCATCGGATAGCCCATGACGCCGAGACCGATGAATGCGATTCTTGCCATATGCGCGCCTCTCGACTGGAGAAAAAGCAATATGGTAAGGACGTTCGGGGATGTTGCCTACGTGTCGCCGACGCCGGCCAGCCCCCCGCAAGGTCAACGGGACTGCGATACCGCGCGTTCTAGGGGCCGTGAGCCATTCAGGAATTTGCCGGCACCGGCAAATTCCTCGGCACGGCTGGTTTAAAATACGCAGCTAACCACTACGGGGGAAACATGGACGACAACAAGGCGAAGGCACTCGCGGCGGCGCTGTCCCAGATCGAGAAGCAGTTCGGGAAAGGCTCGATCATGCGCCTCGGCGAGTCCGACGTATCGAAGGACATCCAGGTCGTGTCCACCGGTTCGCTCGGTCTCGATCTCGCGCTGGGCATCGGGGGGCTGCCGCGCGGCCGGGTGGTCGAAATCTACGGTCCAGAATCTTCCGGCAAGACCACGCTCACGCTCTCGGTCATCGCTCAGATGCAGAAATTGGGCGGCACGGCGGCGTTCATTGACGCCGAGCACGCGCTCGACCCCCAGTATGCGGGCAAGCTCGGGGTGAAGGTGGACGAGCTGCTGATCTCACAGCCCGACAACGGCGAGCAGGCGCTCGAGATCGCGGACATGCTGGTGCGCTCGAGCTCGGTGGACGTGGTGGTGATTGACTCGGTGGCGGCGCTGGTGCCCAAGGCCGAGATCGAGGGCGAGATGGGCGAGCCCCAAATGGGGCTGCAGGCGCGGCTCATGAGCCAGGCGCTGCGCAAACTCACCGCCAACATCAAGCGTTCCAACACGCTGGTCATCTTCATCAACCAGATCCGCATGAAGATCGGCGTGCTGTTCGGCAACCCCGAGACCACCACCGGGGGCAACGCGCTCAAGTTCTATTCCTCGGTGCGCATTGACATCCGCCGCATCGGCTCGATCAAGAAGGGCGAGGAGGTGATCGGCTCCGAGACGCGCGCCAAGGTCGTGAAGAACAAGGTCGCGCCGCCGTTCCGCCAGGCCGAGTTCGACATCCTCTACGGCGAAGGCATCTCCCGCGAGGGCGAGATCGTCGAGCTCGGCACCCTGCACCGCATCGTGGAGAAGACCGGGGCCTGGTACACCTACGGCAAGGACCGCATCGGGCAGGGCAAGGACAACGCCCGCGATTACCTGAAGGAGCATCCCGATATCGCCCGCGAGATCGAGGCCAGGATCCGCGCCGCAGCGGGCGTCGCCGCTGCGCAATTCGCGGCGCCGCAACCCCGGTCTGAATCGAAGCCGGAATCCCGGGCGGAGGCGCGGAAGGCCGCTCACTGACTGAGACACCTTCCACGCCATGGTTGATAGCCTGCGGGAGCGGGCGCTGAGGCTCCTGGCGCGGCGCGAGCATTCGCGCGCGGAACTCAGGCGCAAGCTTGCCGTTCACGCCGGTGATCCGGACGAGGTCGCCCGCGTGCTCGACGATCTGGAAGCGCGCGGCTGGCTCTCCGAGCGTCGCGTCGTGGAGCATGCAGTGCACGCCCGCCGCGGCCGATTCGGCGCGCGCCGCATCGAGCGCGACCTGCTGGCGAGGGGAATCTCGGAGGCGGCGATCGCGGCCGTGCGGGCGGATCTCAGGAGCGGCGAGCTGGAGGCCGCGCGCGAGGTGTGGCGCAGGAAGTTCGGCGCCCGCCAGCCGCGCACCCCGGCCGAGCGCGCGCGCCAGGCGCGCTTCCTGCAGGGGCGCGGCTTCGACCTTGACGTGATCATGAAGGTCCTCAAGGGCGGAGACGAAGACTAAGGCAGAAGGCAGAAGGCAGAAGGCAGAAGGCAGAAGGCAGAAGGCAGAAGGATGAAACCAGATAACCGTCACGCAGCGCTCGCCCGTCGTTACGCGTTACTTCCTTTATTGGCGGGCGCCCTGTTACTGACAGGTTGCGATTACTTCGGTTACACGTTGATCAAGGATATTACGGCATCGCCCGCCAATTTCGAGGGCAAGGAGGTCAGAATCAGGGGGCAGGTTCAGAACGCCGTGCAGCTGCTGGGATTGCGCACCTTTACGCTTCGGGACGCGACCGGCGAGATCGTGGTGGTGACCGGCGGCTCGTTACCGGCGGACGGAACCTCGGCGGCGGTGAAGGGGATCGTGAAGAGCGCCATCATCGTGGAAGGAAGGTCGCTCGGCCTGCGAGTGGAAGAAAATGAGCGCCTGCGCTAAATTCCGGTTGCCACCCCTGCTGGAAGCTCGACGGCCCGCACCAATACGCCCTACGTATCACCACCGCTCGCGATTGACCGGAATCTAGATGAAGAGCAGCGAAATCCGCAGCAGATTCCTCGAGTACTTTGCCGGCAGGGGCCACACGGTCGTCGCCTCGAGCCCGCTCGTGCCCGCGAACGATCCCACGCTGCTCTTCACCAACTCCGGCATGGTGCAGTTCAAGGACGTGTTTCTGGGACAGGACCGGCGCCCGTACGTGCGCGCTGCCACTGCCCAGCGCTGCGTGCGCGCCGGCGGCAAGCACAACGACCTCGAGAACGTCGGCTACACCGCGCGCCACCACACGTTCTTCGAAATGCTCGGCAACTTCTCCTTCGGAGACTACTTCAAGCGCGACGCGATCCGCTACGCCTGGGAGCTGCTCACGCGGGTCTATAAGCTCCCGCCGGAGCTGATGTGGACCACGGTCTATCACGAGGACGACGAGGCCTACGAGATCTGGACGAAGGACATCGGCGTGTCGAAGGACCGCTGCGTGCGCATCGGGGACAAGCGCGGCGCGCCCCGCTACCATAGCGACAACTTCTGGCAGATGGCGGACACCGGCCCGTGCGGGCCGTGCACCGAGGTCTTCTGGGACCACGGCCCGGGCGTCGCCGGCGGCCCGCCGGGATCGAAGGACGCCGACAGCGACCGCTACGTCGAGATCTGGAACCTGGTGTTCATGCAGTTCAACCGCGACGAGAAGGGCGTGATGCACCCGTTGCCCAAGCCCTCGGTGGACACCGGCATGGGGCTCGAGCGCATCGCCGCGGTGCTGCAGGGCGTGCACTCCAATTACGAGATTGACCTGTTCCAGGATCTCATCAAGGCCGCCGCGCGCGAGACCGGCGGGAAGGACCTGGCGAGCAACTCGCTCAAGGTGATCGCCGATCACATCCGCGCCACTTCCTTCCTCATCGTGGACGGGGTCATCCCGTCGAATGAAGGCCGCGGCTACGTTCTGCGGCGCATCATCCGGCGCGCGATCCGCCACGGCTACAAGCTCGGGCAGACCGGGCCTTTCTTCCACCGCATCGTCGGCGACCTCGCGCACGCCATGGGCGAGGCCTACCCGGAGCTGCCGAAAGCGAAGGAGCGCGTCACGCAGGTCCTGAAGCAGGAAGAGGAACGCTTCGCGGAGACGCTGGAGAACGGGATGAGGGTGCTGGAAGGAGCGCTCACCCGCGAAGACCGGATGCTCGACGGCGAGGCCGTGTTCCAGCTCTACGATACCTTCGGCTTCCCGGTGGACCTCACCGCCGACATCGCGCGCGAGCGCGGCGTGCGCGTGGACTATGCCGGGTTCGAGGCGGCGATGGAGCGCCAGCGCGAGCGGGCGCGCGCGGCTTCCAGGTTCGCGGTAGCGGCGAGCGTCGAGTACCGCGGAGCCGCGACCGAGTTCACGGCTACGACACACTCGCGCTCGAGAGCAAGGTGGTCGCGCTCTACAACGGCGAAGGCGTGCAGGTGCAGGAGCTCGCGGGCGGCGAGCCGGGCATCGTGGTGCTGGACCGCACGCCTTTCTACGCTGAGTCCGGCGGCCAGGTCGGAGACCGCGGCGAGCTCGCGGGTGTCGCCGGCACCTTCATGGTCGAGGACACGCAGAAGATCCAGGCCGTGGTGTTCGGCCACAAGGGGGCGCTCAGGACCGGCCGGCTGCGGGTCGGCGTCAAGGTCATGGCGGGCGTGGACGCCGGCCGGCGCGCGCGCACCATGCGCAACCACTCGGTGACGCACCTGATGCACAAGGCGCTGCGCGAGGTGCTCGGGCCGCACGTGCAGCAGAAGGGGTCCCTAGTGGATGCCGAGCGCACGCGCTTCGACTTTTCGCACCACGCGCCGATGAGCGCCGAGCAGATCCGCCGCGTGGAGGCGATCGTCAATGCCGAGATCCTCGCCAACTCCGCGACTACGGCGCGCATCATGAAGCACGATGAGGCGATCAGGGCCGGGGCGCTCGCCTTCTTCGGGGACAAGTACGGCGAGGAGGTGCGCGTGCTCGATATCGGCACCTCGCGCGAGCTGTGCGGCGGGACCCACGTCAAGCGCACCGGCGACATCGGCTTCTTCAAGGTGATATCGGAGGGCGGTGTCGCCGCCGGCGTGCGCCGCATCGAGGCGACCACCGGCGAGGGCGCGCTCGCGTACATCCAGGCGCTGGAAGAGCAACGCCGGTTCATCGAGGATTTCTACCAGGCGAGCGGCGACGCGCTGAAGGAGAAGCTGAAGTCGGAGCGCGAGGAAAAGAAAGCGCTGGAAAAAGAACTGGTGCGTTTGAAGTCCCGGCTCGCCTCGTCGCAGGGCGACGAGCTGGCCGGCCAGGCGGTGGAGGTGAAGGATGTCAGGGTACTCGCGGCGACGCTCGACGGCGCCGATACGAAGGCGCTGCGCGAGACGGTGGACAAGCTCAAGGATCGGCTGAAGTCGGCCGCCGTCGTTCTCGCCGCCACCGACGGCGGCAGGGTCTCCCTGATCGCGGGCGTGACCTCCGATCTCACCTCGAAGATCAAGGCCGGCGAGCTGGTCAATTTCGTGGCACAGCAGGTGGGAGGGAAGGGCGGCGGCCGCGCCGACATGGCCCAGGCGGGCGGCAACGACCCGGCCAAGCTCCCCGCCGCATTGAATTCGGTTGCTGCCTGGATCCGGGAGCGCCTTTGAGCTGGCTTTTAGAATGGCAGTGCTGCGTCCGGCTTGACGGCGAGCAGCGCGCGGCGGAAATCGTCCTGGATACGGCGCAACGCGGCTTCATCGTCCGCCTCGAAGCGCAGCACCACCACCGGCGTGGTATTAGACGGACGGGCGAGACCGAAGCCGTCGGCGTACTCCACGCGCAGCCCGTCAATGGTGATCACTTCCTTCGCCCCCTCGAAGCGCGCGGTTTTCGCGAGCTTTTCCATCAGTGCGTAGTTCTCGCCCTCGGCGAGCTTCAACTGCAGCTCCGGCGTGCTCACGGCGTCGGGCAGGGCCTCGAGCGCCGCGCCCGGGTCGCGCTCGCGTGAGAGAATCTCGAGCAGCCGCGCCCCGGCGTAGAGCGCGTCGTCGAATCCGTACCAGCGCTCCTTGAAGAAAAAGTGCCCGCTCATCTCGCCCGCGAGGGGGGCGCCGGTTTCCCTGAGCTTCTGCTTGATGAGCGAGTGCCCGGTCTTCCACAGCACGGGAACGCCGCCACGTTCCCGGACCCATGACGTCAGGTGACGGGTGCATTTCACGTCGAATATCACCGGCGTTCCCGGGTTGCGCGGGAGAATGTCGGCCGCGAACATCATGAGCAGCCGATCGGGGTAGATGATCCTGCCGCTCTCCGTCACCACGCCCAGCCGGTCACCGTCACCGTCGAACGCGAACCCGATTTCTCCCTTGCCCGCGGCGAGCGCGCCCTGGAGATCGGCGAGATTCTTCGGTTGCGAGGGGTCGGGATGGTGGTTGGGAAACGTGCCGTCCACTTCGCAGAACAGCTCTTTCACCTCGCAGCCGAGCCGGCGGTAGAGCGTCGGCACGAACGCGCCGGCCACGCCGTTGCCGCAGTCAACGACGACCCTCATCGGCCGGGCGAGCTCGACGTCGGCGGCGATGCGCTCGATGTAGTCGCGGGCGACCCCCTGCCGGGAATGGCTGCCCGCGCCGTGCGTGAAGTCGTCGCTCTCGATGCGCAGCCGCAGCTTCTGGATCGCCTCGCCGGCGAGCGTCTCGCCGCCGAGCACCATCTTCAGCCCGTTGTAGTCGGGCGGGTTGTGGCTGCCGGTGACCGCGATGCCCGAGGCGGTGCCGAGGTGGTGCGCCGCGAAGTACACCATCGGCGTGGTGACGCACCCCACCTCGATCACGTCAACGCCGCTCATCTGGATTCCGCGTGCCAGCGCTGCTGCCAGCTCGGGGCCGGACAGCCGCCCGTCGTAGCCGACGGCGATCCTGCTGCCCCCGCGCGCCCGCGCCTCCGAGCCGGCCGCCCGGCCGATCAGCTCGACGATCTCCGGCGTGAGCGTGCGGCCCACGATGCCGCGGATGTCGTAGGCCTTAAAAATTGCCGGTGGTATCGAATTCATGTATGGCTGGTGGATTACGAGCGCCCCGATGCTCCCTATTGTCGCCAATATACCCGGAAATTTTTCAGTGAAGAACTAAAATTTTTCGGCGCTCGCGCCGAAAAATTCCAGTATGCGGATCGGCGGCCAGTCGAGGCGGCCCGGGAACGGCCCGCTGATGAAGCCGACATGGCCGCCGTGCCCGGGCTGGTCGAGCACGACGGAAGAGGACACCTCGTGCGGCGCGGGCAGCGCGGCGCGAGGCAGGAACGGGTCGTTGCGGGCGTTGATCACGAGCGTCGGCACGGCGATTTGCGCGAGCCAGGGCTTGGCGCTCGCGCGCGTCCAGTAATCGTCGGTGTCGCGGAAGCCGTGCAGCGGCGCGGTGACGACGTCGTCGAACTCGCGCAGCGTGCATGCCGCGCGCACGCGCGCGGCATCATATAGATCCGGATAATGGGCGAGTTTCGCGAGTGCCTTTCTTTTCATGCTGTACAGGAAGTGGCGCACGTAAACAAGATTGAAGCCTCGATCCAGGGCATCGCCTGCCGCCATCAAGTCAACCGGGGCCGACAGCGCCACGGCTTTTTCTACCACGGTGCGTGCGCCGGCCCCGGTTTCGCCCAGCCACTTGAGCAGCGCGTTGCCGCCGAGCGAGACGCCGGCCGCGTGCAACCGCGGCGCGCGCTCCCGGAGACGCCGCAGTATCCAGTCAATCTCGGCGCTGTCGCCCGAATGGTAGGCGCGCGGCAGGCGGTTCGCCTCGCCGCCGCAGCCGCGGAAATGCGCGACGACCCCGCGCCAGCCCCGGCGGACGACCGCCGCCATGAGCGCAAGCGCGTAGTGGCTGCGCGACGAGCCCTCGAGCCCGTGGAACAGCACCACCCATGGAGCCGTGGA
>DAIDBG010000319.1 GCA_027310225.1 bacterium
AGAATGATGTTGGCCGGGTCGTAGAGGCTCGATCCGGGGGCGAGCATCCCGGCCTTCGCGAGCAGATCCTCGGTGCTCTCGTGCCCCTGCTCGGAGAGGATCACCTGGTGCGCCTTCTCGTCCACCCAGAAATCGCCCGCCCCGTTTTCGGTTTTCTGCCGTGTCAATTTCGGAACGACCTGGTTCATCCTGGTGTAGAGCTCGGTGGTGTCCTCGGCCTGGCCCGAGATGATGAGCGGCGTGCGCGCCTCGTCAATCAGGATCGAGTCCACCTCGTCCACGATGGCGTAATTCAGCTCCCGCTGCACTTTCTCGGAGACCTGATACACCATGTTGTCGCGCAGGTAGTCGAAGCCGAACTCGTTGTTGGTGCCATAGGTGATGTCGGCGGCGTACGCCTGCTGTTTGAGCGCATGCTCCATCTGCGAGAGATTGACTCCGACGCTCAAGCCCAGGAAGCGGTAGATCTTGCCCATCCAGTCGGCGTCGCGCTGCGCGAGGTAATCGTTCACGGTCACGATATGCACGCCCTCGCCGCCGAGCGAGTTGAGGTAGGCCGGCAGGGTCGCCGCCAGCGTCTTGCCTTCGCCGGTGCGCATTTCCGCTATTTTTCCGTTGTGGAGAGCAATGCCGCCGATCAACTGCACGTCGAAGTGGCGCATGTTGAGCATGCGGCGCCCCGCCTCGCGCACGACCGCGAACGCTTCCGGCAACAGCTCTTCCAGCGCTGCGCGGCGCTCGACTGCCCGTTCCTGATCGAGGTTTCGCGCGTTCCCGGGATCGCCGCCGGCGCCGTCGGGGACCTGCGCCACCCGTTCCCGGACGCGGGTGCGGAACTCATCGGTCTTCGCACGCAGCTCCGCGTCGGTGAGCTTCTCCATCTGCCGCTCGAGCGCGTTGATCGCGCGCACCTGCCGCAGGTACTGCCTGAGCAGCCGCTCATTCCGGCTGCCGAAGACCTTCTTCAGTATGGTTTGTATCATCTAAACAAAAAGGGGTGGGGAAACCTGCCCCACCCCCTCTGAAATCCCCGTTTCTCGAACTTCAGCCCGGCAACCTCAGGAATTGCGACGGATTCACCGCCCCCCCACGCTGCCTCACCTCGAAGTGCAGGTGCGTTCCGGTCACGCGCCCGCTCTTGCCCACTTCGCCGACCTTCGCGCCCTGCAGCACCACCTCGCCAACCCTCACCGTCCGTTTGGACGCATGCGCGTAGCGCGTAACCAGGCCGTTCCCGTGATCAATCTCGATCATATTACCATACTGGGGATGGAGGTCGGAGTAGATGACCACGCCGGCGGCGGCGGCGCGGATCGGCGTGCCGGTTTCCGCCACGACATCGATGCCTTCATGGAACGCCCGCTGACCGGTAAACGGATCAATGCGCCAGCCGTAGTTGGAGGAATACCATCCGCCTTCCACCGGCAGCATGGTGGGGATCAGCTTCTTCTTCGCGCCGTCGAGCGTGAACAGCGATTCGAGAATGCCGAGCTTGTCGCTGCGGTCGTCCACCTGGCGCGAGAGAGAATCGAGCTGGCGGGTAAAGTCCCCCAGCGAGATGTCCTGCGACGGCAGGGTGGAAACCGCCCCGCCGCGGCCCGGCAGCTCCCCGAACGCCAGGTCCTGCGGCTTGAAGCCCGCGAGTTTGACGAGGCGCTCGCCCACCGTGTCGAGCCGGAGCAGCTGGGCCTGCATCTGGCCGAGCTTGATCGCCATCGCGTTGAGATTCTCCCGCAGGTAGGACTGCGTCTTTTCATACTGCTGCTGCTGGGCCGAGAGCAGCAGGCTTTGCAGGTAGGGCGAATTGAGATCGGCCGCGAAGCGCAGCGTCAGGTATTGCAGTGCGGCGGCCAGCGCAACGACGGTTGCCACCATGCCCAGGGCGAGCAGCGCAAGCTGCGGCAGCCCGAGGTTGATGGACCTCGCTCTGGCCAGCCTTTCGGAAACTAGAATAATATTCATCGTCTCCCTCCCGCACCCGCATGCCTGCCCACAAGATCCGCGATCTGCTCGCCACCCCGGGCGAACTTCGCGCGCTCTCGCGCCAGGCGCAACGCCTGGTCGAACTGCAGCGGGTGGTGTCTGAAGCCGTACCCCCTACGCTCTCCGCCCTGACCCGGGTCAAGAACTACCGGGCGGGAACGCTTTTTCTTCTTGCCGACAATGCGGCGGTCGCCGCCAAGCTCAGGCAACTCGCGCCGCGGCTGTTACACCATGTCCAGAAATGGGCAATCGAGGTTACTGTAATCCGGGTGGAAGCGCAAGTTAAAAGCCCCCCAATCCGGATTGAGAACGAAGTCATGAAACGCGCGTTACCTGCTGACGCAATTAAGGATTTCGGAAGCCTCGCGGAGGCGCTTCCCCCTTCGCCTCTCAAATCAGCTCTGGCCCGCCTGGTGGCACGCCGGCGCACGGCAAAACGGAGTTGAGCGCAGGCGGTTCAGATCACCAGCACCAGGCGTTCCAGAACGTACAGCACCAGGAATACCACCAGAAACACGATTGCGAACTGGAACACCCGCCACGCGAAGGTAAGGTAGCGCCGGTTGCGGGTGAAAAGATAGAGCACCAGCGAGGCGACGATGGCGAGCAGGACGAGGAGCCCGATCAGTCTCAGCACCAGCACGCGTGGCCTCCGGCAGGCATGACACCGTCAGCCGCGGCGGCGCAGGCGCTGCCTCACGCCGCCGGGTGCGGCTGCCAGGTAAGAAACGCCGGGGCGTCCTCGGGGCGCTCGAAGTTCACGAACTCCCAAGCTTGCCGGTCCTCGAGCAGGCGCCGCAGCAGGCAATTGTTGAGCGCATGCCCGGACTTGTGGCCGGAGAAGGCGCCGATCAACGGGTGTCCGAGCAGGTAGAGGTCGCCGATCGCGTCGAGCACCTTGTGCTTGACGAATTCGTCCTCGTAGCGCAGGCCGTCGGTATTCAGCACCCGATACTCGTCCATCGCGATCGCGTTGTCGAGGCTGCCGCCCAGTGCCAGCCCTTCGGCGCGCAGAGTCTCCACGTCCTGCATGAAGCCGAAGGTGCGCGCGCGGCTCACCTCCTTGATATAGGAAGTGGTGGAGAAGTCCACCGTGACCGACTGGCGCATCTTGTCGAACACCGGGTGGTCGAAATCTATACTCATGGTGAGCTTGAACCCGCTGTGCGGCTCGAAACGCACCCACTTGTCGTCGTCCCGGACTTCGACCGTCTTCAGGATGCGGATGAACTTTTTGGACGCGTTCTGCTCTTCGATCCCCGCTGATTGCAGCAGGAACACGAACGGGCCTGCGCTGCCGTCCATGATCGGTACCTCGGGAGCGGTGAGGTCCACGTAGGCATTGTCTATCCCCAGGCCCGCGAAGGCCGACAACAGGTGCTCGACGGTGGATACCCGCACACCGTCCTTCTCGAGACAGGACGAGAGCCGGGTGTCGCCCACCGTGTAAGGATCGGCCTTGATCTCCACCGGCTGCGCGAGATCAATGCGGCGGAATACGATGCCGGTGCCAGCCGCCGCCGGGCGCAGCGTGAGATAGACCTTGGCGCCGGTATGCAGCCCGACGCCGGTGGCGCGCATCATGTTCTTCAGCGTGCGTTGTCGTATCAAGGGAAAACCCGCTGATTTTTCATATCGTTAACGTGTAAATCTTAGCATGCCCCGATATTGCTGCGCAAAAAAATTGTAACGAAACGTTATCCGCTATCGGCCCTCAGCCGCCAACGGCCCCCTTCGGGCACGCGGCAACGACGCCACGAGCGGCTTTTCGCCGGCCGCTGAATGCAGGACGCCGAGAGCTAGTCCGCCTGCTTGCGCAGGAATGCGGGGATATCGAGCATCTCCACCCCCGATTGCCGCATTGCCTCGATGGTCGCGTCACGA
>DAIDBG010000321.1 GCA_027310225.1 bacterium
GTCCCGGTCTTGGCGGTCACCACGGTCAGCGGCTTTTGCTGGCGCAGCGCCGGCTTGCCAAGCCCGGTGGCTACAATGGTGACGCGCAGATTGTCACTCAGCGCTTCGTCGTAAACGGTGCCGACGATCTTGTGCGCGCCCTCGGCCGCGAACGAGCCGATCGTCTCCATCACGTCATAGAGCTCCTGCAGCTGGAAGGTGGCCTGGCTCGCCGAGATGTTGACGAGCACGCCGCGCGCATCCGCGATATTGATGTCCTCCAGCAACGGGCAAGCCACCGCCTGCTCCGCCGCGAGCCGCGCGCGGTCGAGGCCGGCCGCCCTGGACGAACCCATCATCGCCATGCCCATCTCGGCCATCACGGTGCGCACGTCCGCGAAGTCCACGTTGATCATCCCCGGGCAGCTGATGATCTCGGCAATGCCGGCGACCGCGCCGTGCAGCACATCGTTCGCCGCCTTGAACGCTTCGTGCAGGGTCACCTTGTTGCCGAGCACCTGCATCAGCTTGTCGTTGGGGATCACGATCAGCGAGTCCACGTACTGCGCGAGCGAGTCGAGCCCCTCCTGCGCGATCTTCTGGCGCTTGCCTTCGAAGGCGAACGGCTTGGTCACCACCGCCACCGTCAGGATGCCGAGTTCCTTGGCGATCTCGGCGACCACGGGGGCTGCACCCGTGCCGGTACCACCGCCCATGCCGGCCGTGACGAACAGCATGTCGGCACCGGCGATGGTCTCGGCGAGGCGCTCGCGGTCCTCGAGCGCCGACTGGCGCCCGACCTCGGGGTTTGCCCCGGCACCCAGCCCTTTGGTGATGCCGGTGCCAAGCTGCAGCTGGATCTTCGCCTGAGTGCGTTTCAGGGCCTGCACGTCGGTGTTGGCGGAGATGAATTCCACCCCCTTCACGCCCTGCGCGATCATGTGGTCGACTGCGTTGCCCCCGCAACCGCCCACGCCGACGACTTTGATGACGGCTTCCTGCGCCTGCGCGTCCACGATCTCGAACATATGTGTGTCTCCTTTCACCTGGTCAACGATTGCGAAATGCAGAACCGAACTCTGCGTAATTCATCCCTAGAAATTTCCGGTGAACCACGACTTCATCCTTTCCATCACCTGCTGGAACGTGCCGATGTTCATGCGCGCAAGCTCCCTCTGGCGGTACTGCTGCACGCCCGCCAGGAGCAGCCCGACCCCGGTCGAAAAACGCGGGTGGCGCACGTACTCCGCGAGCGTGCCGTCGTAGCCGGGGTGCCCGACCCGCACCGGCATGTGGAAGATCTCCTCGCCGAGCTCCACCATGCCCTGCATCACGCTCGAGCCGCCGGTGATGACCACGCCGGAGGAGAGCAACTCCTCGTAGCCGCTGCGGCGCAGCTCCGTCTGCACGAGCGAGTAGAGCTCCTCCACGCGCGGCTCGATCACTTCCGCGAGCGTCTTGCGCGAAAGCTGGCGCGGGTCGCGGTCGCCGAGCCCCGGCACCTCCACCATGTCCTGCGGGTCGGCGAGCTGCGACAGCGCACAGCCGTAGCGCTCCTTGACCTCCTCGGCGTCCTTGGTCGGGGTCCTCAGCGCCATCGCAATGTCGTTGGTGATCTGATCGCCCGCGATGGGGATGACGGCGGTGTGGCGGATCGCGCCATGCGTGAACACCACCAGATCGGAGGTACCGCCGCCGATGTCCATCAGCGCCACTCCCAGGTCCTTCTCGTCCTCGGAGATGACCGCCGTCGCGGAAGCGAGCGGCTGCAGGATGAGGTCGCGCACTTCCAGCCCGCAGCGGCGCACGCATTTGACGATGTTCTGCGCGGCGGAGACGGCGCCGGTCACGATGTGCACCTTGACTTCCAGCCGCACCCCGCTCATGCCGAGGGGCTCGCGCACATCCTCCTGGCCGTCGATGATGAATTCCTGGTTGAGCACGTGCAGGATCTGCTGGTCGTTCGGGATCTGGACCGCGCGTGCGGTGTCGATCACGCGCTCGATATCCGCCTGCGCGACTTCCTTGTCCTTGACCGCCACCATGCCCTGCGAATTGAAGCTGCGGATGTGGCTGCCGGCGATCCCGGTATAGACATCCCGGATCTTGCAGTCGGCCATCAGTTCCGCCTCCTCGAGCGCGCGCTGGATGGCGCTGACCGTGGTCTCGATGTTGACCACCACGCCCTTCTTCAGGCCCCGCGAGGGGTGCTGCCCCATGCCGATGATCTCGAAGCCGCCCTCCGGCTTGATCTCCGCAACGATGGCGGAAATTTTCGAGGTGCCGATGTCCAGGCCCACGATCAGTTTCTGGTGGTCTCGCGCCTTGCCCATGAGTTGATCCGCGCCCCCCTTATCCCGCCCGCCGCCCGCGCCGCGGCTCCGCCTTCTCGCGGCGCAACTCCGGTATGCGCACGGCGAAGCCGTTGGCGTAGCGCAGGTCCACGTAATCGAGCCGCCGCCCGAGCAGAGCGAACGTGCGCTCGTACGCTGCGAGAAAACGCGCAAGCCGCTCCTCGATCTGCTCGCGGCCGAGTTCCAGCGTGAGACCGCTCTCCAGCTTCAGCCGCCAGGCGCGGCGTGGTGATATCTGCACCCGTACCGGCGTCTGGCCGACCGCGGCGAGGCTGCGGCTGAAATACCGATACTGGATGGCGATTTCCTTGGCGCTGCCCGGCGGGCCGACAAACTCCGGCAGTGTCCCCTCGTATGCCGCCTCGAATACCTCGCCGTACGTGTTGACCAGCGCCGTGTTCGTCCAGCGCGCGAGCGGCACGTGCTCCTCCAGCGCGACCTCGAGGCGATCCGGCCACCGGCGGCGCACGCTCACCTGACGCACCCACGGCAGCTTTTCGAAGGCTGCGCGCGTGGTCGCGAGGTCGAGCGTGAAGAAATTGCCCCTGAGCCCCCGCCGCACGGCGGCCTCGACCTGCTCGGCAGTGACGCGGGAGAGCGGGCCGCCGACGAGCACTTCGCGCAGTGCGAATGCCGGCAGTCGCGTGACCACTGTCACCACCAGATAGAGCACGAGTAGCGCGGCGAATGCGTAGAGCGCATCGGCTATCCTGTTGAGCAGCTCCGGCCTATTCCACATGGCTACGCCCGTTCCGCGTTATCCGGCATGGGCTGTCTCCAAAATCCGCACCACCAGCTCCTCGAAAGAGATTCCTTTCGCGCGCGCCGCCATCGGAACCAGGCTGTGATCGGTCATGCCCGGTATGGTGTTGACTTCGAGCAGCCAGGCTCCGCCCTGCCGGTCCAGCATCACATCCACCCGCCCCCAGCCGCGGCACGCCAGCAGCCGGAACGCGGCGAGCGCCACCTCCTGCACGCGCGCCTCCTGTGCGGCGGGCAGGCCGCAGGGGCAGAGGTAGCGCGTATCGTCGGCGAAGTACTTGGCCTCGTAGTCGTAGAACACGCGCGGGGTCTCGAGCCGGATCAGCGGCAGCGGCTCATCATCGAGGATGGCGGCGGTCAGCTCGATGCCCTCGATGAAGCGCTCGGCGATCACGACATCGTCGTACTGCTGCGCGAGCTCGTAGGCGGGGGCGAGCTTCTCCACCGAAGTCACCTTGCTCATGCCGATGGAAGAGCCCTCGCGTGCGGGCTTCACCATGAGCGGCAGCCCCAGTCGCGCCGCGACATCTGCGTGAGCGGCGCGTGCGTCGAGCAGCTCGTAGCGCGGCGTCGGCAGCCCCGCCGCCTGCCACAGCAGCTTGGTACGCCACTTGTCCATGGAGAGCGCGCTCGCCAGCACCCCGCTGCCGGTGTAGGGAATGCCGAGGTACTCCAGCGCGCCCTGCACCGTACCGTCCTCGCCGAAGCGGCCGTGCAGCGCGATAAAGGCGCGATCGAAGCGCTGCGCCTTGAGCGCTTCGATCCCGCCCTCGCGCGGATCGAAGGCGTGCGCGTCCACCCCGCGCTTCCTGAGCGCGGCGAGCACCATGGCGCCGCTCTTGAGAGAAATTTCCCTCTCCGCGCTACGGCCGCCCATCAGCACCGCCACCTTTCCGAATTTGCCTGTCACCGTTCACCGACAATGCGCACTTCGCGCTCCAGCACGACCCCGAACTTCTTGCGCACCGCGCGCTCCGCGAGTTCGATCAACGCCTCGATGTCCGCGGCGCGCGCGCCGCCGGCGTTCACGATGAAGTTGGCGTGCTTGTCCGAAATCATGGCGCCGCCCTGCGTGCGGCCTTTCAGCCCGCAGGCCTCGATCAGGCGCGCCGCGTAGTCGCCCCGGGGGTTGCGGAACACCGAGCCCGCGTTGGGCTGCTCGAGCGGCTGGGTGGCGATGCGCCGCTCGAGCAGATCCTTGATCCGTGCCCGTGACTCCGCCGTCACGCCGCGCGCGAGGCGGAAGCGCGCGGCGACGAACCATTCCTCGAAGTCGGCGCTTTTCGCGCGCCGCGCGGCCGGAGGGACATTCGGGATCTGGTGGCAGCGGCGCCGCACCGTGCGGTATTCGATCCGGTAATGCGCCGGCGTGCGCTCGTGCAGCGCGCCGGAGCGGTCCACGGTCGTCACCTGCTCAACAATGCTCCAGGTCTCGCCGCCGAAGCAGCCCGCATTCATCGCGAGCGCGCCGCCCACCGTGCCCGGGATGCCGGCGAGGAACTCCGCCCCCGCGAGGCCATGCAGCGCCGCGTAGCGCGCGACCTTGGGGCTCGCCACGCCCGCTTCGGCATGGATCACGCCGCCACCGGCATCCGCGCGCTCCAGGCGGATCCCGCCCAGCGCCCGGTGCGTGAAGATCACCGTGCCGCGGAGCCCGCCATCGCGTACCAGCAGGTTGCTGCCGAGTCCCACCAGGTACACCGGCTCCTCGCCCGGCAGCGTGCGCAGGAACGCCGCCAGATCGGCGAGATCGGCGGGAGAGTAGGTGCGATCGGCGACCCCGCCGGCGCGCCAGCTCGTGTGGTCCGCCATCGGCTCGCGCCAGCGCAGTTCACCGCGCAGCGCGGTTGCGGCCGGTTGCCGGATCTCGGCCATGTTCATGCTCGTCCGCCACGGCAGAAAGCGGGAAGCGGAAGGATGAAAACTCGTGGCCTCGCCCCTCTTTGCTCTGTCTTCATCCTTCTGCCTTCCTCCCTGTCAGCGCCGCCGGCACGCCGCCGATCGAGCCGGCACCCATTGTCAGCACCACGTCCCCGTCGCGTGCGTGCTCGAGGATCACGGCCGGCATGTCGGCGACGCGCTCGACGAACACGGGTTCCCGCTTTCCCCGCTCGCGCACCGCCCGCGCCAGGGACTTCCCATCGGCGCCCGCGATCGGCGCCTCGCCCGCCGGGTAAACCTCGGTCAGTACCAGCCTATCGGCGGTGACGAGCACCCTGACGAAATCCGCGAAGCAGTCACGGGTGCGCGTGTAGCGATGCGGCTGGAAAGCGAGCAGCAGCCTGCGGCCAGGGAAGGCACCGCGCGCTGCGGCGAGCGTCGCCGCCATCTCCGCCGGGTGATGGCCGTAGTCATCCACCAGAATGACGCTGCCGCCCCGCGGCAGCCGCACCTCGCCGTACTGCTCGAAGCGGCGGCCCACGCCCCGGAACTCCGCGAGCGCCTTCACGATCTTTGCGTCGGCAACGCCCAGCTCCATCCCGACTGCGACCGCCGCCAGCGCGTTCCGCACGTTGTGCTCTCCCGGCAGGTTCAGCGTGATGGCAAGATCGGGGAAGCGCCTGCCGTTCTCGCGCGTGACGCGGAATTTCATCCTGCCGCCGCTCGCCGCGACGTCGAGCGCCCGGATTTGCGCCTCCGCCGCGAGCCCGTAGGTCACGACCTGCCTGGCAAGCCGCGGCATGATCGTGCGCACCCCGGGGTCGTCCACGCACAGGAC
>DAIDBG010000331.1 GCA_027310225.1 bacterium
CCGCCGCGCCGCGCGCGATGACGTGCGTCCGGGGAACCAGCGCATCGGCGAGAACCAGGGTGCCGAAGGCACGCCCGTCGGCGAGCGGCTCGAAGGAGAGCGCCGCACCGGCGGTGCTCCGCGGCAACCAGCACAGCACCATGCCCTCCGCGCCCCCGGCGGCGACCATGAAGGCATCGGCCTGGGCGGCGCCTGAAACAAAGCGCTTGGTGCCGTTGAGCCGGCAGCCGGCCTCAAGCGGCCCGGCGCGGGTGCGCAGCGTACCCGCGCCGAGCGTACCCGCCTCCTCCTGCCACGCCAGCGCCGCCAGCAGCTCGCCCGCAACGAGGCGCGGCAGCAGCTCGCGTTTCAGGTTTTCGTTCTCGCCGTGCACGAGGGCGGTCGTTGCCAGCACCGCGCTCGCGGTGAGCGGCTCCGGAACGAGCGCGCGCGCCAGCCCTTCAGCAACGATCGCCATTTCCACGAGCCCCAGACCGAGCCCGCCGTAGCGTTCCGGCACGAGGATGCCGAGCCAGCCGAGCTCCGCCATCTGGCTCCAGATCGCCCGATCGTATTCCTGCGCTGTGCCGCGGAGCCGGCGCGCACGCCCGACATCGCCGGCGCGCCCGGCGAAATCGGCCACGCTTTCCGCGAGCATGCCGCGATGCCCGGGGCTGGCGGAAGGTGGGATGCCGATCACGTCACGGGGCTGCGGTTGTGTCCCTGCTCGCGGAATACACTTGCGGCCCGCAAGTGGCAGAAGATTCCGGCGTGCCCGGGGCAACAGGGATGCTGAAATCGTTCCAGAAAGTCTAGCCCAGCGCGAGCCCGACGAAAAGCCGGTGTGGCCTGGAGAAAGGCGCATCGCCCCTGAATCCTTCCGGCCTGCCGGACTTACCAATTCAAAAGGCCACGCGATGGTAGCCTTTTGGATTTGGTGGAGACGAGGAGGATCGAACTCCCGACCTTCGCATTGCGAACGCGACGCTCTCCCAGCTGAGCTACGTCCCCACGGTTTTTCTGCGAGGCGTGATTTTACAACGGCTTATGGCGGCGCGACAATCTGCGGGCGTGCCCGCATTGCTCGCTGCGAGCCCTATATAATTTGATTTCCGGTCACATGCCGACTCAGCGCCGTCCCATGGAGATCAAGCCGCCCTACGGCTACGAGGAGATCATTCCGCTCACCAAGCAGCACCGCGTGGTGCTGCCCGAAGGACGCAAGCTGCCCCTGGTTTTCCGCGGCCTGACCGCGCTCCCCCTTTCGTACACCGAGTTTGCCGCCGCCTGCCGCGATTATCCGATCGTGTTCGTGAGCGCCGACGGCGGCAAGAGCCATGTCGCGATGGTGGTGCTGGGGCTGGAAAACCGGCAGAACCTGTTCGTGACCCCGGACGGAAGCTGGGACGCCGGCGTGTACCTTCCGGCCTACGTACGGCGCTATCCGTTCTGCATGACGCGGGTGACGGTGGACGGGAAGGAGCAGCCGGAACGCATCGCCTGCGTCGAAAAGCGCGCGATCAACGACAAGGGCGAGACGCTCTACGACGCCAGGGGCGAACCGCTGCCGATGTGGGAGGAACGCCGCAAGCTCCTCTTCGAGTACGAGGCCGACCTCGTGCGCAGCGAGGAGATGTCCCGCGCGCTCGCCGGGCTCGGCCTGCTCGAAACCTTCACCATGCAGGCGGTGCCCAGCGAAGGCGCGCCGCTGGCGATGGCGGGAATGTATCGTGTGGCGGAGCACAAACTCGGCGAGCTTGCGCCCGAGCAGCTCAAGGAGCTTACGCAAAAGGGGATACTGGCGCGCGTCTACGCGCACCTGATCTCGCTCAACCATTTCGGGCGGCTGCTCGATCGGCGCGTCGCGCTGGCCAAGCAAGGCCGGCTCGCCACGCCCGCGAGCGGCCCGAAAAAACCGGACTAGGGCGTGCCGCGCGCCGCGGGCCGGTACGCCCAATAGAGAAGCGCGAGGCCCGCGAGCACCATCGGCGCCGAGAGCCACTGGCCCATCGAGAGGCCGGCCGCGAGCAATCCCAGGAAGCTGTCGGGCTCGCGGGTGAACTCCACCAGGAAGCGCAGCGTCCCGTAGCCGATCAGAAACAGCGCCGAAACCGCTCCGCGCGGACGGGGACGCGCCGAGTACCACCACAGCAACGCGAACAGGACGAGGCCCTCCAGCGCAAATTCATACAGCTGCGACGGGTGGCGCGGCACGTTGTCCACGTTGGGAAACACCATGGCCCACGGCACCGTCGCGGGCCGGCCCCAGAGCTCGGCGTTGATGAAGTTGCCGATGCGCCCCGCGCCGAGCGCGAGCGGCACCAGCGGCGCGATGAAGTCGGTGATGCGCAGCCAGTCCTGCCTGCGGCTTGCCGCGAACCACATCATGGCGATCACCACGCCGAGGAAGCCGCTGTGGAACGACATGCCACCTTCCCACACGAAGAAGATCTTCCACGGCGCGGCCAGGTAATCGGAGAACTTGTAGAACAGCACGTAACCGAGCCGCCCGCCGATGATGGTGCCCAGTATCCCGTAGAACATCGCGTCGTCGAGGTCCTTCGCCGTCCACACGCCGCCGGGCGCGGCCTTGATGCGATAGCGCCCGGCGATCCAGATGAGCGCAAAGCCGACGAGGTACATCAGCCCGTACCAGCGGATGGCGAGCGGGCCGAGATGGATTGCGACCGGATCGAACTGGGGATGCACTAGCATGGCGGATTTCGGTTGTGGCTTCGGTTGTAGCGCTGAGGGCGGATTATACGGGAAACGGCCCGCCG
This sequence comes from bacterium, assembly GCA_027310225.1. GTDB lineage: Bacteria > Pseudomonadota > Gammaproteobacteria > Burkholderiales > SG8-41 > SG8-41. The sequence goes on from DAIDBG010000331.1 coordinate 2,760, forward strand.
CGCCCGGCGGGCACCCGATTGTCCGCGGCACAACGTTCCTCTACAATGCCGCGCGGGGAGATGGCATTCCTCCCGAGGGCCTCCCGGTGGGAGGTTCTTAACCGCCGCCAGGCTGATGATGCCTACCTGGATCACCGGAACGCCGGTGGAAGCGCAGGCATCGGTTCGCGAGTTCCTCCGCCGTTCCGCGTGTGGTGCAACGTCTCGACACGTGGAGAAATCCAAATGATCTTGCGTGTGTTCCCCGCCGCGGGCGGCAGCGCGGCATCCTTACCCACAAACGGCGCGCCGGGCGGGTACGGGCCGCAAGGAAGAAAAAAGGAGGCGGGCGATGACTGAAGTGTGGTCGCTTGCCGCGCTGTGGTTCGCGCTCGCCCTGGCCGCGGTGCTGCTCTCGATGCTGTTCAAGGTCGCGAACGCGCTGTCGGAAATCATGGTCGGCATCGTTGCCGGCGCCCTGATCGGCAGCGCGGCGCTCGGCTCCGATGCGTCATGGATCAAGTTTCTCGCCGGCAGCGGCGCGATCGTGCTGACCTTTCTCGCCGGCACCGAGCTCGATCCGGTGGTATTCAAGGCGAAGTGGAGGGAAGCCACCACCGTCGGGGCGGCCAGCTTCGCCGCACCGTTTCTCGGGGGCGCCGCAGCGGCTTATTATCTTCTCCAGTGGGACATCCGGGCCAGCTGGCTTGCGGGCGTCGCGCTTTCCACCACCTCGGTCGCCGTGGTTTACGCCGTGATGCTCGAATTCGGCTTCAATAAGACCCATTACGGCAAGACGGTGCTCGCGGCCTGTTTCATCACCGATCTGTTCACGGTGCTGGCGCTCGGGCTCATCTTCGCCCCTTTCAGCTACCGGACCCTTATCTTCGCGGCGGCCAGTCTGGCGGCGCTCCTTCTACTGCCGAAATTCACGCCGCGCTTTTTCCGGCGTTACGGCAACCGCCCGTCCGAGATCGAAGCCAAGTATCTGCTGCTCGTGCTGTTCGGACTGGGCGCGCTTGCGTCGTGGGCGGACAGCGAGCCGGTACTGCCGGCCTACGTCATCGGCACGGTGCTCGCCGGCACCGTCGGCCGCGACCATGCGCTTATCCGGCGGCTGCGCACGCTGGCCCTTGGCCTGCTCACGCCGTTCTACTTCCTCCGCGCCGGTTCGTACGTATCGCTGCCGGCGCTCGCCGCCGCCCCCGGTGCTTTCCTGTTGCTGTTGCTGTCCAAGATCGCCACCAAATGCGCCAGCGTCTATCCGGCATGCAGGCTCTACGGCTCGCCGAAGACCGAGGCGATGTACACCACGCTGTTGATGTCCACCGGGCTGACATTCGGCAGCATCGCGGCGTTGTTCGGTTTCAGCCGCGGCATCATTGATCAGGAACAGTACTCGCTGCTGATCCTGGCGGTGATCGCGAGCGCGGTGGTGCCGACGCTGATCGCCAATGCTTTCTACCTGCCGCGTCACCTGCTGCACCAGGTTCCGGAGGAAACGGGTGGGCCGGCAGCGCAGACCGTGGCCGGTCACGCTCCGAAAATCAAATGAGGGAACAGCTCATGATCAGCCGCATTCTGGTCGCTTACGACGGCTCGGCTTCCGCTGACAAGGCTTTCAGCTTTGCCCTGGACCTTGCGAAGAAATATCGGGCGACGCTGCTCGTGGT
>DAIDBG010000337.1 GCA_027310225.1 bacterium
GTTCTCCATCACGATGTCGCACTTCTTCAGCAGATCGACGAACACCGCCTTGCCTTCGGCGGTCTTCATGTTGACCGTGATCGAGCGCTTGTTGCAGTTGAGCATGGTGAAGTAGAGGCTGTCGGCGTTCGGCACGTCGCGCAACTGCCCCCGCGTCGCGTCGCCCTGCGGGTTCTCGAACTTGATGACATCCGCCCCCATCCAGGCGAGCAGCTGCGAGCAGGTCGGCCCTGCCTGCACGTGGGTCATGTCGAGAATGCGGATTCCCTTGAGTGCTTCCATTCTGATCTCCAAAAACCTATTTCTTTTTCGCGCTCGGATTCAGGCTCGTGATGCGGCCGCTTTCGGTGCCGGCGGTTTCATCAATCACGGCATTGATGAGCGTGGGCTTGCGCGAGCGGATCGCTTCTTCCATCGCCTTGCGCAGCTCGGCCGGGGTCGTGGCGTGCACGCCCACGCCGCCGAAGGCCTCCATCAGCTTCTCATAGCGCGCATCCTTGACGAATACCAGCGGTGCCGGATCTCGACCGCCGGTCGGATTGACTTCGTCGCCGCGGTAAACGCCGTTGTTGTTCAAGATCACCACGCAGACCGGCAGGTTGTAGCGGCAGATCGTCTCGACTTCCATGCCGGAAAAGCCAAAGGCGCTGTCGCCCTCGATCGCGATCACCGGCTGGCCGCTGACCACAGCGGCCGCCACGGAAAAGCCCATGCCGACGCCCATCACGCCCCAGGTGCCGACATCCAGGCGCTTGCGCGGCTGGTACATGTCAACGATGCTGCGGGTGAAGTCGAGCGCGTTGGCGCCTTCGTTGACGAGGTACGCCTCCGGGTTCGCTTTGACGATGTCGCGCACCACGGCGAGCGCGCTGTGAAAATTCATCGGCATCGGATTCTTGGCCAGCGTCTCGGCCATCTTGGCGATGTTCTTGCTCTTGCGCTCGGCGACGGCAGAAAGCCACTCGGCCGGCGGCTTCGCCCAGTTCGAGCCGATGCCGGCGAGGAGCCGCGATACGCAGGAACCGATGTCGCCGACCACGGGGGCGTCGATGCGCACGTTGCTGTCCGCCTCCTGCGGCGAGATATCGATCTGGATGAACTTCTGGCCGCCCCAGTCCTTGGGGGCCTTGCCGCCCCAGGTCTTGCCCTTGCCGTGCGACAATAGCCAGTTCAGGCGCGCTCCGATCAGCATCACCACGTCGGCCTCGGGCAGCACGAATGAGCGGGCAGCAGAGGCGCACTGCGGGTGCGTGTCAGGCAGCAGGCCCTTCGCCATGGACATCGGTAGGTAGGGCATGCCGGTGCGCTCGATGAGGGCGCGGATGTCCGCGTCGGCCTGGGCGTAGGCCGCGCCCTTGCCGAGGACGATGAGCGGACGCTTGGCGCTCTTGAGCAGTTCGAGCGCGCGCTGCACGGCGTCCGGGGCAGGGATCTGGCGCGGCGCCGGATCGACGACCCTGATCAGCGACTTCTTGCCGGCTTCCGCGTCGAGCGTCTGCGGGAAGAGCTTCGCCGGCAAGTCGAGATAGACGCCGCCCGGGCGGCCGGAGACGGCGGCGCGGATGGCGCGTGCGACGCCCACACCGATGTCCTCGGCGTGCAGCACGCGGAAGGCCGCCTTGGCGAGCGGCTTCGCGATCGCGAGCTGATCCATCTCCTCGTAGTCACCCTGCTGCAGGTCGACGATTTCGCGCTCGCTGGAGCCGCTCACGAGGATCATCGGGAAGCAATTGGTGGTGGCGTTGGCCAGCGCGGTCAAGCCGTTGAGAAAGCCGGGGGCGGACACTGTCAGGCAGATGCCCGGCTTCTGCGTCATGAAGCCGGCGATGGAGGCGGCGTAGCCAGCGTTCTGCTCATGGCGAAACGAGATCACGCGCATGCCTGCGGCCTGCGCCTTGCGGGTGAGGTCGGTGATCGGGATGCCGGGCAGACCGAAGATCGTGTCAATGCCGTTGAGCTTGAGGGCATCAATGACTAGGCGAAAGCCATCGGTTACTTCCTGTACAAGCTGCACGTCGGCAGCGGCGGAAGCAACCGGGTTCTCAACGGTTCCCATGGTGATCTCCTTGACGTAGGTGACGCTGTGGCGTCCTGCGCAACGTCCCGAAAGGGTTTCGAATATAGGCACTTGCCCGGGGAGCGGCCTTGACCCCAGTCAAGAATTTACGGTTATACTGCAACCGTGCCGCCCCGGCACTGCTGCCGCACCGCAGCGATTTCCCTCCATGCCAGCCCTGTCCCAGCACCCCGAAGCCAATATCATCCGCGTCCAGTTGCGGCAGAACCTGATACTGAAGCATCTCGAGCCGGCGCAGTGGCATGAGCTCGAGCCGCTGCTCGAAATCACCGACTATCCCAAGGGCGAAGCGCTGGAGCATCAGGGCGACTGGGCGATGGAGCAGTATTTCATCATCGAGGGCATTCTCAAGCGCGTGGTGTCGAACGCACAAGGCAAGGAAATGATCCTGCGCTTTGCCGCCGAAACCGACATTGACACCAGCTACGCCGCATGGCGCCTGAAGACCCCGATCCCTTATTCGATCCGCGCCGTCACCAAGGTGCGCGCCGCTGCGCTTTCGATGCAGCAGTGGGTGCAGTTCCTCGGGCGGCACGCCGCGGTGAAAGACGCCTTCGAATTCGAGATCATGAAGCTCATGAGCGAAGTCATGGCCCACACCATCACGCTGCACCTGCTCGATGCGCCGGGACGCATCCAGCGCTTCCTGCGCAAGCACGTTGACCTCGCCGGTCGCCTGCCGAAGAAGGAACTCGCCTCCTACCTCAACCTTTCGCCCGAAACGCTGTCGCGACTCAAGCGCCGCGGCAAGATTTGAACCGCCTCAACGCGGCGCCGGCGCCGGAGTGCGCAGGCGGGCCAGGCCGGCCGAAATCTGCGGCCACAACAGCATGAATAGCGACAGGCCCGTGATGCCGCCCACCAGCCAGTTCGAGAAGAAGACCCGCAGGTCGCCCTGCGAGATCAGCATTGACTGGCGGAACGAGCTTTCGGCGGCGTCCCCCAGCACCAGGGCCAGCACCATCGGCGCGAGGGGGTAACCGAGCTTCTTGAACACGTAGCCGATGACGCCGAACACCACCATCATCCACACGTCGAGTATGTTGTTCTTGACGGTGTAGGCGCCGATGGCGCTGATCACCACGATCACCGGCGCGATGATCGGAAAGGGGATGCGCAGGATTGCCGCAAACAACGGCACCGCCGTCATCACGACGATGAGACCTGCGATGTTGCCGAGATACATGCTGGCGATCAGGCCCCACACGAAGTCCTTCTGCTCCACGAACAGCAGCGGCCCCGGCTGCAGGCCCCAGATCAGCAGCCCCCCGAGCAGCACGGCGGCGGTGGGCGAGCCCGGGATGCCGAGCATGATCATCGGCAGCAGGGCGGAGGTGCCGGCCGCATGCGCCGCCGTCTCTGGCGCAACCACGCCCTCGAGCTGGCCGCTGCCGAACTTGGCGCCATCGCGCGACATCTTGCGCGCCACGCCATAGCTCAGGAACGAGGCCGGCGTCGCCCCGCCCGGGATGATGCCCATCCAGACCCCGATGATGCAGCTTCTGATCGAGGTCGCCCAGTAGCGCGGCAGCTTGGCCCAGGTCTGGAGCACGATCCTGGGGTTGATCCCGGCGCCGTGCCCGGAGAACGACAGGCCTTCTTCCATGGAAAGCAGGATCTCGCCGATGCCGAACAGCCCGATCACCGCGACCAGGAAGTTGAAGCCGGACAGCAACTCGGTGAATCCGAACGTCAGCCGCAACTGGCCGGTGACGATGTCAATGCCAACGGCCGCCAGGGCAAAGCCCACCATCATGGAAGCGATGATCTTGAACGGATTGCCCTTGCCGGTGCCGACGAAACTGGAGAAAGTCAGCAGATAGACCGAGAAGAATTCCGGCGGTCCGAACTGCAGCGCGAAGCTCGCGATCAGCGGCGCGATAAAGGTGAACAGGGACACGGCCACCAGCGCACCGACGAAAGACGACGTGAAGGCACCGGTCATCGCCTCTCCGGCCCGGCCCTGCTGCGCCATGGGATAGCCGTCGAACGTGGTCGCCACCGACCACGGCTCGCCCGGGATGTTGAACAGGATCGAAGTGATCGCGCCGCCGAACAGCGCACCCCAGTAGATGGAGGAGAGCATGATGATGGCGGAGGTCGGCGGCATGGTGAACGTGAGCGGCAGCAGGATCGCCACGCCGTTCGCGCCGCCCAGTCCCGGCAGCACGCCGATGATCACCCCGAGCGTGACCCCGAGGAGCATCAGCCCCACGTTGAACGGCGTGAGCGCGACCGAGAAACCTTGAAACAGGGCGTTCAGCTCTTCCAATTTCTCTCTCCCTCCGACCGGGCGCTAGCTCCGATTATTCATGAACAGGATCCTCGTGCAGAGTCGCAAGACACTTCGTCACGCACGTATCGTCGGAGCATCCTGTGTTTGTGAATAATCGGGGCTAGTAGCCGATCATCCGCTCGAACGGCCCCTTGGGCAGGGGGATCTTGAACCACAGTTCGAACAGCACGAACGCGGAGATGCTTACCGTGGAACCCACTACCACACTGCGCAGCCAGCTGTACTTGCCGAGGAATTTCATGAAAAGCGCCACAAACACCGCCGACGAAACATAGATGCCGATCCATTGAACGCCGACCGCGTAGGCGGTGGTCGGCAACAGGATCACCATCACCCGCTTCAGCTGGCCGGTGGTAACGAACACGCTCCGGTCGGATTTGAGCTTGAGGAGGGCCGGCACGAAGATCCCCGCGCTCGAGATGCAGATCAGCAGGCCGATATAAAACGGGAAATAGCCTGATTGCGGGCCGTCGGCCCCCCAACTCGCGCCGAGCTGGGCACTTCCGTACACGACCAGCGCCCCGAACGAAAAAGTGATGACGGCAACAACCAGCTCGACGACGACCGTCCGGGCCGCGGCGTGGTCCGTTGGAGGCTGCTTCATCTGTTCCAGTCCCGATAAAGTAAGGCGCCGACGGGCGCTGCGCGTGCGGAAGAACGGGCGGGACGGGCTGTCCGGCCCGCCGCCACCCGCCCGGATCAGTTTTACTTCTTGGCGAGGAAGCCCGCTTCCTTCATCAGGTCACGATGGAGGATTTCGGCCTTGGCAACCCAGTCAACATACTCCTTGCCGGCCATGAAGGTCTGGTTGAAGGCGCCGTCCGCCATGAGCTTCCTCCAGTCCGGCGTCGCGCGCACCTTCTTGAACAGCTCGACGTAGAAGTCAACGACATCCTGCGGGACGCCGGCCGGCATGAAGATGCCCCGCAGCATGGTGTATTCCACCGGGATCCCGGCTTCCTTGCAGGTCGGAATGTCGTTCCACGACAGGGTATCGGTCACCTTGTCCTTGTACGGCATGCGGTTCCCGTCGAATACGCACAGCGGCCGCAGCTTGCCGGCGCGCCATTGGGCCACCGCCTCGATCGGGTTGTTCACCGTCGAATTCACGTGCTTGCCGACGAGCTGGGTCGCGACCTCGCCGCCGCCCTTGAACGGAACATAGGTGAACTTGACGCCGGTCGCCTTCTCGATCGCAACGGTGATGATCTGGTCCTCCTGCTTGGAGCCGGTGCCCGCCATCTTGAACTGGTTGGGCCCGGCCTTCTTCGCCGCGGCGATGTACTCCGTCGGGCTCTTGTACGGGTCCTCGGCATTGACCCACAGCACGAAGTTGTCGAGCGCCAGCATCGCGACCGGGGTCAGGTCCTTCCAGTTAAACGGCACACCGGTAGCAAGCGGGGTGGTGAATAGGTTCGACAGGGTAATGATGATCTTGTGCGCATCGCCCTTCGATGCCTTCACGTCGAGGAAGCCCTCGGCGCCCGCCCCCCCGGACTTGTTGATCGGCACGATCGACTGCTTCATCAGGTTGTACTTGGCGACCACCCCCTGGGTGAAGCGTGCCATCTGGTCGGCGCCGCCGCCGGTGCCCGCCGGGATGATGAACTCGACCGTCTTGGTCGGCTCCCATGCCGTTGCCGGGCCTGCGAGCGTTGCCGCAAACGCCACCGCACTACACGTCAAGATACGCTGGATACGCATGACTCACTCCTCCTCTCTACGTTGAACAAGCCGTTCCGCTACCGCTCTGACCGTTGGTTGTTATTGTTATTTTATGACTGCGTAATCATCCGCAAACCTATCGCGGGAGCCCTTGACCCACGTCAATTTTCTGAAAAAGTGCGGGGTCACGCTGGATTGATGCGCCGCAATAAAACGCGGTATTTTCACTTCACCAGCAGCACGGGCACCGGCGAGAGGTGAATCACCTTGCAGGCCACCGATCCCAGCAGCAAACCGGCCACCGAACCCCGGCCGCGGGTGCCCATGAAAATCTGGTCGCAGCCCTTCTCGCCCGCGTACTTGCAGATGATCTCGGCCTCGTCACCGACCCCGATGTGGTAATGGTACTTGACCTTGGCGGCGTCCAGCTTTTGCATCGCCCCCTTGAGCACCGCCATGCCTTCGTCGTGATGGTACTGGGCGATCTTGTCGTGCCCGACCACGGAGCTCACCCGGTTGCCGTAGGGAATCGGGTGCTGGACGTTGAGCAGGTGGACTTCCACCCCGTCCCGGTACCAGGCGAGCTTACTGATCAGGTGTTCCACCGCCCGGTTCGCAGGCTCGGAACCGTCCACCGGCACCAGTATCTTCATCGAAACGCTCCCTCCCCTTCGCTCCAGCCTTGTCAGCCCGCCGCAATCCCGGTTTGCGGGTCAGTGCGGCACCTTGGTTTCGCTCGCTTCTCCCAGGTCCACGGTTTCCCTGCGCCCGGCCTCCGCGCGCGCGGCGAGCCATTTGCCCACCACCACCACCACGACCACGCCGACCGCCGGCGCCACCCAATCCAGGTAAGCGGCGTTGGCCTCCACCCAGCCCTTCACCGCGGGATCCGTCGCCGCCATCTCGCCCGCCACCCAGCCGAGCAACGCGGCGCCGATGGTGATGATGATCGGCCAGCGTTCCATCAGCTTCATGAGCATGGTGGCGCCGAAGACGACCAGCGGGATGCTGATCGCAAGCCCCAGGATGAGCAGCGTCAAGCTGCCCCTGGAGGCGGCCGCCACCGCGATCACGTTGTCGAGGCTCATCACCAGGTCGGCAATCAGGATGATTTTGATCGCCGCCCACAGGTTGTCGCTCGACTCGATGCCGTCATCGCCCCCGCCCTCCGGAATCAGCAGCTTGACCGCGATTCCCAGCAGCAGGGCGGCGCCGATCAGCTTGAGCCACGGCCACTTGAGCAGTTCCACCGCCACGATGGTGAGGACGATCCGCAGCACCACCGCCGCGCCCGCGCCCCAGAACACCGCCTGCGTTTGCTGGCGCCGGGGCAGCGAACGGGCGGCGAGCGCGATCACCACCGCGTTGTCGCCGGAGAGCACGATGTTGATGAGAATGATCTGCCACAGACCGACCCAGAACGCGGCTGTCTGCAGCTCATTCAGGAATTCCATGGCTTACACTCCCTCCTCGTTTTGCGGTCGCCGCCGGATGGGCGCGCCGCCGTCGCGGGCGGCGCGCGGGATTATACCGGATCAGAACAAGCCGACCACCTTGCCGTCGTCGGTGAGATGGATCTTCTCGGCCGCGGGCATCTTGGGCAGGCCCGGCATGGTCATGACATCGCCGCAGATCATGACGATGAATTCCGCCCCGGCGGCGAGCCGCACTTCGCGCACGTTCACCGCAAACCCGTTCGGCGCCCCGCGCAGGCCCGCGTCGGCGGAAAACGAGTACTGGGTCTTGGCCATACAGATCGGATAGTGTCCGTAGCCGTCCTCCTGCAGCTTCTTGATCTGCGCCCGCACCTTGCTGTCCGCGGTCACGTCGGCCGCGCCGTAGATCCTGGTGGCGACGGTCTTGATCTTGTTCCACAGCGGCATGGCGTCGTCATAGACGAACTTGAAATCCGACGGCACCTTCTCGACCAGATCAACCACGGTGCGCGCCACTTCCTCCGCGCCCCTGCCCCCGTCGGCCCAGTGCGTCGCCAGGATCACCGGCGCCTCATGGTGTGCCATCTTCCGCTTGAGCAGATCAATCTCGGCCGGCGTATCGAAATCAAACCGGTTGATCGAGACTACGCACGGCAGGCCATAGTGGTTGCGCACATTGTTGACGTGCCGCTCGAGGTTGGCGATGCCCCTCTCGAGCGCCGCCAGGTTCTCCTTGGTGAGATCGGCCCGCTCCACACCGCCGTGGTACTTGAGCGCGCGGATAGTGGCGACGATCACCACCGCGTCGGGACGAATTCCCGCCTTGCGGCATTTGATGTCGATGAACTTTTCCGCGCCAAGATCGGCGCCAAAGCCCGCCTCGGTGACGCAGTAGTCGGCAAGTTTCAATGCAGTCTTGGTGGCGATCACCGAGTTGCAGCCGTGCGCGATGTTGGCGAACGGCCCGCCGTGAATGAACGCTGGATTGTTCTCGAGCGTCTGTACCAGGTTCGGCGCGAGCGCATCCTTCAGCAGCACCGTCATTGAGCCGTCCACCTTGAGATCGCGCGCCCGCACCGGTTTCTGGTCACGCGTATAGGCGCAGACGATGTTGCCGAGGCGGTTCTTGAGGTCCTTGAGCGAGGTGGCGAGGCAGAAGATCGCCATCACTTCGGATGCGACCACGATGTCGAACCCGTCCTGGCGCGGGTAGCCGTTGCCCACGCCGCCCAGGCCGACCGTAATGTCGCGCAGCGCGCGGTCGTTCATGTCCATCACGCGCCGCCAGGTGATGCGGCGCACGTCCAGCCCAAGCTCGTTGCCGTGATGGATGTGGTTGTCAATCGCCGCGGCGAGCAGGTTGTTGGCGAGCCCGATCGCGCTGAAGTCGCCGGTGAAGTGCAGGTTGATGTCCTCCATCGGCACCACCTGCGCGTAGCCGCCGCCGGCAGCGCCGCCCTTCACCCCGAACACCGGCCCGAGCGAGGGCTCGCGCAGGCAGATGATCGCCTTCTTGCCGATGCGGTTGAGCGCGTCGCCCAGCCCCACGGTGGTGGTGGTCTTGCCCTCGCCCGCGGGAGTGGGCGTGATGGCGGTCACCAAGACCAGCCTGCCGTCCTTCTTCTTGGCGAGGCTGTCCACGAAGTCGAGCGACACCTTCGCCTTATAGTGGCCGTATGGCACCAGGTGTTCTTCCGGTATGCCGAGCCGCTCGGCGACCCTGGTGATGCGCAGCATCTTCGCCTGCTGCGCAATTTCGATATCCGACAATAGCATGGTCTTTCCTCTCCTGATCAGTGACTGGAACCGCTTTTTTCCATCTTTCTTCCCCGGCGTCCTTCGCATCCTTGGCGTGACGAGGTTAAACCGCTCGCAGGTCGGCGAGCGCCCGGCCTCCGCCGTAGCTCGACCGCGGCGTGAGCTCGCCGCCGCGCATTACCCTGACCGCGCAGTACTTGAATTCCGGTATCTTGCCGAAGGGATCGAGCGCCGGGTTGGTGAGGAGATTCGCCGCCGCCTCGTAAAAGCAGAACGGGATGAAGACGGCGCCGCACGGCGTGCCGTCGTCGGCGCGGGCGTAGAGCGAAATGATGCCGCGGCGCGAGGCCACCGTGATCACCTCGCCGGGCTTGGCGCCGATCGCCTCGAGATCGAGCGGATGAAGCGACGCCGTCGGCTCGGGCTCGATCGCGTCCAGCACGGACGCGCGCCGCGTGATGGCGCCGGTATGCCAGTGCTCGAGCTGGCGCCCGGTGATGAGCACGAACGGAAATTCCCGGTCGGGTTGTTCCGCCGCCGGAATGATGTCGGCCGGCACCAGCTTCGCCTTGCCCGTCGGCGTCGGAAATTTCTCCACGAACACCACCGGCTGCCCGGGGTCGCCTTCCTTTTCGCAGGGGTAGGTAACGCAGCTTTCCCGCTCGAGCCGCTCCCAGGTGATGCCGGCGATCGAGTTCATTCCCTTGCGCATCTCGTTGAACACGTCTTCGGGCCCGCGATAGCTCCACGCGAGCCCCATGCGCCGCGCGATTTCCTGGATGATCCAGAGATCCTCCTTCGCCGCGCCCGGCGGCTCCAGCGCCTTGCGCCCCAGCTGCACCATGCGGTCAGTATTGGTGACCGTGCCGACCTTCTCGGGCCATGCCGTGGCCGGCAGGATCACGTCGGCGTAGTAGCAGGTCTCGGTGAGGAAGATCTCCTGCACCACGAGGTGCTCGAGCCGGGCCAGGGCCGCGCGGGCATGGTGCGCGTCGGGATCCGACATCGCCGGGTTCTCGCCCATGATGTACATCCCGCGTATCTTGCCCTCGAGCACGGCGTGCACGATCTCCACCACCGTCAGGCCCGGCTTCGGGTCGAGCGCCGCGCCCCACAGCTTCTCGAAGCGCGCCCGCGCCTCGCCGTTGTCAACGCGCTGATAGTCCGGAAACACCATCGGAATCAGCCCGGAATCCGACGCGCCCTGCACGTTGTTCTGCCCGCGCAACGGATGCAGCCCGGTGCCGGGACGGCCGATCTGGCCGGTCATCATGCACAGCGCGATCAGGCAGCGCGCGTTGTCGGTGCCGTGGACGTGCTGCGATATGCCCATGCCCCACAGGATCATGGAGGCCCTCGATTTCGCGTAGAGTCGCGCGACTTCCCTGATGGTCTCGGCGGGGATGCCGCAGACCGGGGCCATCGCTTCCGGGCTGTAGCCGGCGACGTTTTTCCGGAGCTCGTCGTAGCCGATGGTGCGGCTCTTGATGAACTCCTCGTTCACCAGACCCTCGTGGACGATGGTATGCATCATCGCGTTTAACAGCGCCACGTCGGTATCGGGCTTGAATTGCAGCATGATGTGCGCGTGGCGCGAGAGCTCCGAGCGGCGCGGGTCGGCGTAGATCAGCTTCGCCCCGCACTTGGCGGCGTTCTTGATCCAGGTCGCGGCCACCGGGTGATTCGACACCGGATTGGCGCCGATCAGGAAGATCACCTCCGCGCGGGCGACGTCGTTCACCTGGTTCGACACGGCGCCGGAACTGATCCCCTCCATCAAGGCTGCCACGCTCGAGGCATGGCACAGCCGCGTGCAATGGTCCACGTTGTTCGAGCCGAAGCCGGTGCGCACCAGTTTTTGAAACAGGTAGGCCTCTTCATTGGTGCCTTTGGCCGACCCGAACCCCGCCAGGGCGTGCTTGCCATCCCGGTCGCGGATCTCCTTCAGTTTGCCGGCCGCGAGATCGAGCGCTTCGTCCCAGTTCGCCTCGCGGAAGTACTCGAGCGGATGCGCCGGGTCCATGGTGAAATCCGCATGCTTGGGCACGCCGGGCTTGCGGATGAGCGGCTTCAGCAAACGCTGCCGGTGGTGCACGTAGTCGAAGCCGTAGCGCCCTTTCACGCACAGCCGCCCGTGGTTCGAGGGGCCGTCACGCCCATTCACGTAGAGGATCCGGTTGTCCTTCACCGCGTACGTGAGCTGGCAGCCGACGCCGCAGTACGGGCACACCGAGTGCACCTGCTTGTCGGGTTTCACCATGCCGACCCCGCGCGCCGGCATCAGCGCGCCGGTCGGGCACGCCTGCACGCACTCCCCGCACCCGACGCAGGTGGATTCGCCCATGGGGTCGTCGAGGTCGAAGACGATCTTCGAATGCTCGCCGCGGAACGCGTAGCCGATCACGTCGTTCACCTGCTCCTCGCGGCAGGCGCGCAGGCAGCGCGTGCACTGGATGCACGAATCGAGGTTGACCGCGATGCCGTGGTGCGAGAGGTCGGCCTCGGGCTGATGCCGCGGCGCAAAGCGCGGTTTGCCCACCTTGAGCCGCGCGGCCCACCGGTCGAGCTCCGAATCGAGGGTGTGGCGCTCGCGCGGCATGTCCGAGAGCAGCAGCTCGAGGACCATCTTCTGCGATGCGAGCGCGCGCGCGTTGTCGGTGAAGACCTCCATGCCCTTGGCCGGCGTGCGGCAGCACGAGGGCGCCAGCACCCGCTCGCCCTTGATCTCGACCACGCACGCGCGGCAGTTGCCGTCCGGGCGCAGGCCTTCCTTGTAGCACAGATGGGGAATCTCGACGCCGTAGCGCTCGGCGGTCTGGATGATGGTTTCGCTCGCGTGGCCCACCACGTCCCGGCCGTTCAGCTTGAACTCCACCGGCATCGCCGCACGCTCTTCCTTGCTCATCGCCGTCATACGCTCGCTCCGCTCGCAGCCGTCAGCCGACAGTTGTCAGCCGTCAGCCCGGTCCGCTCAAGGACTGACGGCTGGCAGCTGGCAGCTGGCGACTTCACTTGATCTCCTGGGGAAAGTACTTCACCACGCAGCGTATCGGGTTGGGCGCCGCCTGCCCCAGTCCGCAGATGGAGGCATCCGCCATCGCCACCGAAAGCTCCTCGAGCAGGCCCTGGTCCCAGTGCCGGGCCTGCATGAGCTTCAGCGCCTTGGCCGTGCCCACCCGGCAGGGCGTGCACTGCCCACAAGATTCGTCAGCGAAAAACTTCATTAGGTTCCGCGCGGCGGCGGTGGCTTTGTCCTGGTGGGAAAGGATGATGATCGCGGCCGAGCCGATGAAGCAACCATGCGGTTGCAGCGTGTCGAAATCGAGCGGAATGTCGCCCATCGCGGCCGGCAGTATCCCGCCGGATGCGCCACCCGGCAGATAGGCGTAGAACTCGTGTCCCGGGAGCATGCCGCCGCAGTACTCCGCAATGAGTTCCTTCACCGTGATGCCGGCGGGCGCCAGATGCACCCCGGGCTTGCTGACGCGGCCCGACACCGAAAAAGAGCGCAGACCCTTGCGACCATGGCGCCCGTGGGACGCGAACCAGCCGGCGCCCTTCTCCAGAATGTCGCGCACCCAGTGCAGCGTTTCCATGTTGTGCTCGAGCGTGGGATGGCCGAACAGCCCGACTTGCGCGACGTATGGCGGGCGCAGTCGCGGCATGCCGCGCTTGCCCTCGATGGACTCGATCATCGCCGATTCCTCGCCGCAGATATAGGCGCCGGCACCGCGCCGCAGATGGATCGGGGGCAGCGCGCATGGCGGGTCCGCTCGCAGCGCCGCGAGCTCGCGCTCGAGGGTTTCGCGGCAGCCCGCATACTCGTCGCGCAGGTAGATATAGACCTCCGAAATCTGCGCCGTCCACGCCGCGATGATTGCGCCTTCGACGAAACGATGCGGGTCGCGCTCCAGGTAATAGCGGTCCTTGAAGGTGCCGGGCTCGCCTTCGTCGATGTTGATCGCGAGCAGCCGCGGCGCCTTCTCGTTCCTCACCAGGCGCCATTTGCGCCCGGCGGGAAAACCCGCCCCGCCGAGCCCGCGCAGGCCGGAGTCTTCCATCGCCTTCAGGAGGCTCTCGGCATCGCGACGGCCGGCGAGGCATTCCGCCGCGAGCCGGTAGCCGCCATTACGCCGATATTCGGCGTAATGAATGTACTTCCCGACGGAACAACGTGTCCTGCCCGCCTGGACAAGCGGCTGGACCTTCTCGACCGTGGCCTGCGCCACGGGGTTCTGCCCGACCACGGCCACCGGCGCCTGTTCGCAACGGCCGACGCAGGGGGCCGCCACGACGCGCACTCCCGTTCCCAACGCCCGCGCGAGCCCCGTCATCAGCTCGCCGGCTCCCGCCAACTCGCACGAAAGCGAATCGCAGACGCGCACGGTGAGGGGCGGAGGCGGCGTCCCGCCTTCCTTGACGACATCGAAATGGTGGTAGAAGGTCGCGACCTCGTAGACCTCCGTCTGCGATAGCTTCATTTCGCGGGCGAGCGCGGCCAAGTGAGCGGCGGACAGCCGGCCGTAGCGGTCCTGGACCCGGTGCAAGTGCTCGATCAGCAGGTCACGGCGTCGCGGCTCCACGCCGGTCTTCCGGTGCGCATCCTCCAGCAGCGCCTGCACCTCCGCCAGCGCACGCGGGTCAACCGGACGGCCCTTGGGCTTGCCGCGCCCATTGCCATTGCGCTTGCTCCTGACGATACCGCCTTCCAACGGCCCTCCTCGAATGCGGGCCGCAACCGGCTCGCATGACAGTAACTCTCCTGACTACCTCAACACGGACTTCAAGAGCTTGCCCATCTCCGCCGGATCGCGGGTCACCTTGATCCCGCACTCCTCCATGACTTGGGTTTTGGCCTCGGCCGGCGCGAAGCGCCTTAACCTTCGCCCGCGCTCAGGTTAGCCTCGTCCAAAACCTCGCCGTCATCTCAATACCGACCTCAACAGCTTCCCCATCTCCGCCGGATTGCGGGTCACCTTGATCCCGCACTCCTCCATGACGGCGAGCTTTTCCGCCGCGGTACCCTTGCCCCCGGAGATGATGGCCCCGGCGTGTCCCATGCGCTTTCCCGGCGGCGCGGTCACGCCGGCAATGAAGCCGACAACGGGCTTCTTCATATTGGCCTTGACCCAACGCGCCGCCTCTTCCTCGTTGCTGCCCCCGATCTCGCCCACCATGATCACGGCCTCGGTCTGCGGATCGTCATTGAACATCTTGAGCACGTCCAAGTGCTTCAGGCCGTTCACGGGATCGCCGCCGATGCCGACGCAGGTGGACTGGCCCAGTCCCGCTTCCATCAGTTGCCCCACCGCCTCATACGTCAGGGTGCCCGATCGCGAGACCACGCCGACGGGCCCCTTCTTGTGGATATGGCCGGGCATGATGCCGATCTTGATCTCGTCCGGGGTGATCACGCCGGGGCAGTTGGGGCCGACGAGCAGCGTCTTCCTGCCCTGCATGCGATAGCGGGTGCGGATCATGTCCCGCACCGGGATGCCTTCGGTGATGCAGATGACGAGATCGAGGCCCACCTCCACCGCCTCGTCGATCGCCGCGGCGGCGAACGGCGGCGGAACGTAGATGACCGATACCGTCGCGCCGGTCTTGTCCTTCGCTTCCCTCACCGTTTCGAATATTGGGATGCCCTCGAAGCTCTGGCCGCCCTTCTTCGGGGTCACCCCGGCCACGTAGCAGTTCTTGCCGTTCGCATATTCCTTACCCATCTTGGTATGGAACTGCCCGGTCTTGCCGGTGATGCCCTGCGTCATCACCCGCGTGTTCTTGTTGATTAGTATGCTCATTCAAGACCGCCATGAATCCAAAGTAAGTGGTTACTCATAATAGCTGGCCGGTGCCACGCCGCCCCGATCACTTGCCCGTGGCGGCGGCAACAACTTTCTGGGCGGCGTCTGCCATATTGCTGCCCGATATGATGGGCAGCCCCGACTCCGCCAGGATCCTCTTGCCGATATCGACGTTGGTGCCCTCGAGGCGCACCACCAGCGGCACCTTTAGGCTCACCTGGCGCGCGGCTGCGACCACTCCCTCCGCGATCACGTCGCACTTCATGATGCCGCCGAAGATGTTGACCAGGATCGCCCTCAGGCGCGGATTGCGCAACATGATCTTGAACGCTTCCGTCACCTTCTCGGTGGAAGCGCCGCCGCCGACGTCGAGGAAGTTCGCGGGGCTGCCGCCGTAGAGCTTGATGATGTCCATGGTGGCCATCGCGAGTCCTGCGCCGTTCACCAGACATCCGATGTTGCCGTCGAGCTGAATATAGGAGAGATCGTGCTTTGAGGCCTCAATTTCCGCGGGATCCTCCTTGTCGAGATCGCGCATCGCCACGATATCCGCGTGGCGGAACAGCGCATTGTCGTCGAAATTCATCTTGGCATCGAGCGCCAGCACGCGCTCGTCGCCGGTAACGATGAGCGGGTTGATCTCGGCGAGGGAGGCGTCCATTTCGTCGAAGGCCCGGTACAATCCCTTGAGAAAATCGCGCGCCTGCGCGACGCCCTTTTGCGGGACGCCGATCTTGCGGGCGATGTCCTCCGCGTCCCCCTCGGCTAGACCCTGGACCGGATCGATGGCAACCCTGTGGATTTTCTCAGGTGACTTCGCGGCGACTTCTTCGATATCCATGCCGCCCTCGCTGGAAGCCATGAGCACGACGCGCTGCGAGCCGCGATCAACCACCATGCCGAGATAGAGTTCTTTCTTGATGTCGGCACCTTCCTCGACCAGGAGCCGGCGCACTTTCTGTCCTTCCGGGCCGGTCTGATGGGTCTTCAACTGCATGCCGAGAATCTGGCCGGCGTGCTGCCTGACTTCCTCGAGCGACCCCGCGAGCTTCACCCCACCGCCCTTGCCGCGGCCGCCGGCGTGGATCTGGGCTTTCACCACCCACACCTTTCCGCCGATTTTCTTCGCCGCCTCCACCGCCTCCTCTACGCTGAAGCACGGACAGCCGCGCGGAGTTGCTACGCCGTACTTGCGCAGGATCTCCTTGGCCTGGTACTCGTGGATTTTCATCGCCGATTTTTTCGTTCTGATGGTTGCTGCGCTGACCTCGTGCGCGCGCGAAAGAGCCTATAACAGACGGTTAAGCACCGGCCTTGACCGAAGTCAATATTCCGGACTCGCGCGGGAATGGATGGCGATACGTGCGGAAAATGCGCGTGCTGTCGAGGCAGAAAGTATAACAACCGCTTTCCGCTCTTCGCCGCCGGCACTGCGCCGCCCGCAGCGATGATCGGTGCATCGGCGTGTCTCCTTGGGCTGGCTGCCGCGGCGCGCCGGATACAGCCGCCATTGCGACGGTTCACGCCACCGATACGATTTCCCGCCCAGGGTTCTTGGAAAAGCTATTCCAGCCGGGGATACGGCACCGCGTCAAAACTGAAAAAGACGCGGCTCGAGCAAAAATGTGAGCGCTCGCTCATTGCGGAAATTTAGATGAAAAAAGAGCGCAACCCTTTTGAGGTTGCGCTCAAGTTCCACCAAAGGAGGAGGATTTGGAGGAGTGTGCCAGCACCTTGTCGGTGCGTAACACGTAATTATTATGCCACTTGGACAAAAAAATGCAAGCGTTATTTATTGCGTCGCAATAAATCACATGCAAACCGGCGCCCATCACAAAAAACAATGCATTTCAACAAGTTATGATTGACGTGCCTGCCGGGGCCAGGTCAGCGGACAACCAGAACCGGGATGTGCGTGTGCGTGAGCACCTTGCGGGTCTCGCTGCCGAGCAGCACTGCTGCGAGGCCCTTGCGGCCATGAGAAGTCATCACGATGAGGTCGCATCGCCGTGCATCGGCGGTTTTCAGTATGGCGTCATACGGATGATCGCTGGTTTCGCACACCGTGTCGCACTGCACGCCGGTATCTCCGGCGTTCTTGCGCACGAACGCGAGATAGCTCTCCGCACGCGCCCTGGCCTCTTCCTCGATACGCTCCTCGGTCACCGGGTCGAATGCGCCTTCATACGCGATCAACAGGTGGTAATCGGGGATGACGTGGATGCCGGTGATTTTCGCCCCGTGGATCTTGGCGAGATCCACTGCCGTGCGCACTGCGCGTTGCGACAACTCCGAACCATCGGTCGGTATCAGGATGTTCTTGAACATCGCTCCCTCCTCTTCGGAACGGTGCTAGGAAAGGTCACGCAAGGCGCAACTTCCATGATCTGGACCCGGCTCAAAGCTTGTCGTCCCCCCATCTGGCTGTCAAGTATTTTTTCACCGCAGTGCGTGGACGCAGCGCCCGTGGTCGGACATAGCGCATATCTGCAGGCCTTTCCCGCGGCAAACCTCAGCGCGGCGAGACGGAGGCGCGGGTCCTGCGGCTGCCTGGGGGCAACGGCGTCCGTGTCAGCCGCGCGATCTGCGCGGCGCCCTCCTCGAGCAGAAACGCCTTGAACGCCACCGCGACCGGGGGCAACCGCTTGTTCCGGCGATGCACCACGTGCCACGACCGCACCACCGGAAAGCCGATTACATCGAGCACCGACAGCGTTCCGGCCCGCACTTCCATCCCGATCGTATGGGCAGACAGGAAGCTCACACCCATGCCCGCCATCACTGCCTGCTTGATGGTTTCGAAACTCTTGATCTCCATGGCGATGCGCGGCCGGAAGCGACGCTCGGCGAAGGCCGCGTCCATGGAAATCCGCGTGTCCGAGCCCGGTTCGCGAACGATAAAGCTTTCCCCGGCCAGCATCCGCAGCGGGATGCGGCGCCGGGCGGCCAGGGGATGGCCCGGCGCCGCGACGATCACCTGCGGCTGCGGCGCGAACGCTTCCGCGATGGCGTCCCCGCCCTCGGGCGGGCGCAGCAGCACTGCAAGATCGGTGGCGTTGTCAGCAAGTTGACGGAGCAGCTCCTCGCGGTTGTTGACCGACAGCTGCACCGTGACTTCCTCGTGACGGTTGCAGAATTCGGCGACGAGCCGCGGAAAAAAGTAATCCCCGGCGCTGATCACGGCGATGATGAGCCGCCCGCCGCGTATCCCTTTCAGCGCGGCGAGCGCTTCCTCCGCCTCGCGGAATTGCTGGATGATGGCGCGGCTGTACTGCAGCACCTCGCGCCCCGCCGGCGTGAGGTAGATCCTCTTGCCCAGCTGCTCGAACAGCGGCAGCCCGGCGTGGCCCTCCAGCTGCTTCACCTGGATCGAGACCGCGGGCTGGGAGAGATGCAGTTCCTCGGCGGCACGCGAAAACGAAAGGTGCCGGGCGACCGCCTCGAAGACCTTGAGCTGGCGCAGCGTCGCGTGCTTCACAGGCGGGGTAATCTATAAAGTGTCATATATTACCATGATAAATAACTTTAACTATCTTTTATGGTTATCCGTGACTACGATGGCGCAACGAAAGCACCGGGCCGTGCCCGGGAAAGGAGCAACGATGACAGCGTATAGCGCGAACACCCGATTGGCCGAAGCCGAGGATGGCGAGCGCCGCGCCTACAACGCCGCGTTCTGGCAGCTCGGCTTGCACTGGCAGTGGGACCCGGCGACCTACCGGGAGCTTGCGCGGATACCGCAGGAGAAGGAGCGCCTCCGCGCTTACATTGAGAGCCATCAGCCGCACCTGCTGAAGGCTTACGACATCGATTTCCTGTGCGCGATGATCACCGAGCGCAAGAGCCGGCCCGGCGTTGCCAACGCCTTCAGCGTCAATTGCACAACGATCCGCTGAACGCGGCGGCTCCCGTCAGATGCCGCCCGGCTCGTCCCCGGGGCGGCGCAGCGTGCGCAGGGCGTAGAGCTTGCCGGCATGCTGCGCCACCGCCTCTTCGTTGATGTCCACACCCAGCCCGGGGGCGACGGGGAGATCAATATAGTCGTTCCGGGGTTTCAGCGGGTTGGGCGAGATGCGGTCGCCGAATTCCACCAGTGGCAGGAAGTACTCCGTGATGATGAAGTTCGGCATCGTGGCCGAGGCGT
The DNA here is from genome assembly GCA_027310225.1 of bacterium. GTDB lineage: Bacteria > Pseudomonadota > Gammaproteobacteria > Burkholderiales > SG8-41 > SG8-41. Next base: position 19,181 of record DAIDBG010000337.1, read on the forward strand.
GAACTGTCGCCGCCAGCGCCAAGACGGTCGTACTGCGAGTACGCCTTGCCCCAGCCGGCGATGCTGGCGTCGGTCTCGACCTTGACGAAGATCAGGTTCTTGCGCCAGCCGGGATGCAGCGTATAGCTCTTGACCGAGGTGATTTTCATCGTCGCGCGGGACGGCTCAGGGGAAGGTGAGCGAATCTATGTTGCGCCGTTCGGGCGTGTCAAGCGCGATGCTATACTCCCGCGCGTCCGCCGTCCCTCGTTGTTCCAGCATCTGAACCGCCCTTGGAGAATGCCATGAGCGAACTCGCGTTGCGCGGCGTGCCGCCGCATCCGGAAATCGGCCTGCGTGATCTGGTCACGGCGCTGCTGCCGCAGGGTTTTGCGAAAATCGTGCAGCCCGTCGCCTCCACCGTCATCACCACCGGCGACAAGGGGCTCACGGCGGGCGAGGTCAGGATCGCCACGCGCAGCGGCCCCGTGCCCGCGTACCGGGCAATGCCCGAAAAGGGCGACCGGTTCCCGCTGGTGCTGGTGGTGCAGGAAATCTTCGGCGTGCACGAACACATCAAGGACGTGTGCCGCCGCCTCGCCAAACTCGGCTACTTCGCGATCTCGGTCGAGCTCTACTACCGCCAGGGTGATGTCTCCAGGCTCACCGACAACCAGGAGATCTTCGCCAAGGTGGTGAACCACGTTCCGGACAGCCAGGTACTGTCCGACCTGGACGCCGCGGTGATCTACGCGGAGTCCACCGGCAAGGCCGATATGTCGAGGCTGGGCGTCACCGGTTTCTGCTGGGGCGGGCGCATCGTCTGGACCTATTGTGTCCACAATCCGGGGGTCAAGGCGGGAATCGCCTGGTACGGCCGGCTCGTTGCGTCTCAGAAGACCGCGCTGCAGCCCGCCTATCCGGTCGAGCTCGCGCCCTATCTCAAGGTGCCGGTGCTGGGGCTATACGGTGGGCAAGACACGAGCATCCCGCTCGATCACGTGGAGCAGATGCGGGCGGCCCTGAAGGCAGCGGGCAACACCACGAGCGAGATCACGGTTTACCCCGAGGCGCCGCATGCGTTTTATGCCGACTACCGGCCGAGCTACCGCAAGGCGGCGGCGGAGGATGGATGGAAGCGCATGCAGGAGTGGCTGAAGAAGCATGGTGTGACATGAATCGCGGGCGCGATTGAAAAGAAAGGCGGCTTGCGCCGCCTTTCCATCGCCGGTTACTTCGTGGTTTCTTCCGTCTTCGGGGCTTTCTTCTTGCCGGTGCCCCTGGCTTTCTTGGCCTTGTCCTTGTGTTCGCCTTTGGCCTTGGCTTTGGCCTTGCCCTTGTCTGCCTTGGGCTGGTCGGCCTGAGCCGGCGTCGCGGGTGTTGCTGGGGTCGCCTTGGCCGGTGCCGCAGGCTGGGCCGGGGTTGCCGGCTGCGCCGGGGCCGGCTTGGTCTGCGCTCCAGCGCCGAAAGTCGCCGCCATGAAGGCCGCAGCGATCAGGGTGGACAGCAGTTTGCTCATAGTCTTGCTCCTTTCCTCGTTTACGAAATGATATGAGAGACCGGAGACGTTTTTCCGGTTCCGATTTTAACGCGCGGGCCGCCCGGCGGTTGACCTGAGGATTTTGTCGGGTTAGGCCCGACAAGATCCTAATGGGTCTTCTGGAACTCGTGTGGGTGATTTTGGGGCATTTTAGAGTGCTGGGAGCATGCAGGTGAGGATCTTGAGCCGCAGATACTCCTCGTCACGCAGGCCGTATGCGCGACGTTGGATGACGCGAATCTTGTTGTTCA
>DAIDBG010000357.1 GCA_027310225.1 bacterium
GCAGAGAACGGCTCTTCCTGAAGATTAAATTCTTCGTGTCCCTGTACTCAGGCTTCTGCTTTCGCCTTTCATTGATCTTTTTCTGGCTCTCCGGACTTACAGCCTGATTGGGCGGAAAGGTATAGACCGAGAAGAATCCAGGGGAATGCCCTGTGAGGCGATTCGTGGCAACCATCCGAATCCAAGCGTCAACAACGTCCTCTTGTCCGGTCTCGTTCCTGTCCTGGAGATAACGCTTCAGAGAAACGATCTCTGACTCCGTCTGCGGGTCGTAAAACATGGAAAGATCAATATCAGCCTTCAGACCCTTCCAATACCTGATCGCATCAAGGCGTTTCCCGACCTCTGCCAGCAACGGCGGGAAGAGCCTCGGACGAACGAGAACCTGTGACAAGGGATTGGCATCATTCGATATGGCCCTTCTGCCCATCAGTGAGGCTTCTATTGCCGTCGTCCCCCTACCCCCGAAAGGATCGTAAACAATATCGTTTTCCGACGTAAACCGTTTGATGAAATAGTGCGGAAGCTGGGGCTTGAAGCACGCGCGATAGGAGACCTCGTGCAGCGAGCATGCCTGCCTCTGGCCCGAGGTCCAGAATTCCCCGACGAACCGGCGAACTTCCTTCTCCCCGACCTGGATGGCGTCTTCGGTAACGGGGGATGTATCGGATCCGGCGTCGAAAAGATCCCGCGGCTGCCGGTACTTTTGGTCGTCTGAACCTAATAGAGCCGCAAGGCATGGCGCTGTTGGCACGCTCGTCCTCGTGTTCCCTGAAGTTTATTTCAACACAAAACGGAAGAGCATCCGCACACCGCCCGGACGGTTGTTCATCCCTTTCCCCCGCGCTCTAACCCCATGACCAGAAGTCATTTCGCTCCTTCATGTAATAGCGGGCGAGCACCATGCGGTGGACTTCCGATGCTCCATCCACGAGCCGCGCCTGGCGAGCATAGCGGTAAATCCACGCCAGGATAGTATCCTTGGAGTAGCCGCGCGCGCCGTTCAACTGGATCGCGGTATCCACGGCCTTGTGCAGAACGTCGGCGACCGCGATCTTGGCGGCTGAAATTTCCTTGCGCGCGAACTCGCCGCGATCGAGCTTCGCCGCCGCGCGCATCACGAGCAACCGCCCGATTTCGATCTGCATCGCCGCCTCCCCCAGCAGCCATTGCACGCTCTCGCGCTCGGCGAGCTTCATACCGTGGGCGTCGCGCTGCGAGACATATTCCGCAGCAATATCGAGCGAGCGTCGTGCAAGCCCCAGCCAGCGCATGCAGTGCGTGAGCCGCGCGGTGCCGAGCCTGATCTGCGCCACCTTTAAGCCGTCGCCGACGTTCATCAGCCGGTTCGCGTCCGGAATTTCCAGCCCGTCGAATTCGAGCTCGCAATGTCCTCCATGCTCTTCCGGTCCCATGATCGGAATGCGCCGCACGATGCGCCAGCCCGGCTGGTCGCGGTCGAACAGGAAGGCGGTGAGTCCCTTGCGCTTGTCCTCCGAGGTCTTCGCGACCAGGATGAAATGCTGCGCGAGCCCCGCGCCGGTGATGAACCATTTGCGGCCGCGGATCACCCACTTGTCGCCTTTCTTCTCCGCGGTGGTGAGCATCATCGTCGGATCGGAGCCGGCGCCGGGCGCGGGCTCGGTCATCACGATCGCCGAGCGCACGCGGCCGTCGATGATGGGCTGCAGCCAGCGCTCTTTCTGATCTTCGGTGCCGATCTTATTGAGCACGATCATGTTGCCGTCATCGGGCGCGGCGCAGTTGAACGTCACCGGCCCGAAGATCGAGTAGTTCATTTCCTCGTAGCATGCCGCCATGCCGATCATGCTCAAGCCCTGGCCGCCACGCTGCCCCGGCATCTGCGGCGCCCACAGGCCGGCGCTCTTCGCTCGCGCGCGCATGTTCTCCAGCACGTCAAGGCGGATGTTTTCGTGGTCGTCGCAGGCGTCCGGGTCCTGTTCGAGCGGCAACAGGTGCTCGGCGACGAAAGCGCGATAGCGTTTTCGGTAATCTTCGATGTGCGCCGGAAGAGCGAAGTCCATGGGTAAGCGTGTTATCCTGGAAAAAATGAACCGCGGTTTTCAGGTTTATCAGCGGTTGGCCATCAGCTCCCTGGCGCGGTCGCGAAGAACGAATTTCTGGATTTTCCCTGTCGCATTCTTCGGGAGGTCGCCAAATACTATCCGCTTGGGCGCCTTGAAATGCGCCATCCGCTCGCATGCGCAGGCGATCAGCTCGTCTTCCGTGGCGGACGCGCCTGCCCTGAGCGTGACGAACGCAACGGGCACTTCGCCCCATTTCGGGTCGGGGCCCGCTACCACCGCGGCTTCCATCACCGCCGGATGGGTGCAGAGCACGCGCTCGATCTCGATGGAGGCGATGTTCTCACCGCCCGAGACGATGATGTCCTTGGCGCGATCCTTGAGCTCGATGTAGCCGTCGGGATGCATTACGCCGAGGTCGCCGCTCCTGAACCACCCGTCGGGAACCGCCTTGCGGGTGGCGACTTCATCCTGGTAGTAACCGAGCATGACGTTATTGCCGCGCAGCGCGATCTCGCCGAGCGTCCTCCCATCCGCGGGAAGATCCTTGCCGTGCGGATCGACCACCCGCAGCTCCTGAGAGATCACGTTGCTCACGCCCTGCCGCGCCTTGATTTTCGCCTGTTCCTCTATCGTGAGTCCGTTCCACTCGCCGCGCCATTCGCAGATCACCGCGGGCCCGAAGGTCTCGGTAAGACCGTAGAGGTGCGTGACGTCCATGCCGAGCTCCGTCATGCGTTGGAGAATCGCCGGCGTCGGCGGCGCTCCACCGGTGGCCACCCGCACCGCGCGCGCAAGCCGCCCGGCGTCAGGATGCCACGCCATCATGATGAGCAACGTCGGAGCGCCGTTGAAGTGCGTGACATTCGATTCACGCAGGTACTTCCAAACCGTGGCCGGATCGAACTTGCGCAGGCAGAGATGCGCTGCACCGGCGGCGGTCACGCTCCAGGGAAAGCACCACCCGTTGCAGTGAAACATCGGCAGCGTCCAAAGAAAGGTGCTGTCGCAATCGAGCCGCATTTCCATCGCCATCGCGAGCGCCTGAAGATATGCGCCGCGATGGTGATACATGACACCCTTCGGTTTGCCGGTGGTACCGCTCGTGTAATTGATCGAGAGCAGCCCGCGCTCGTTCGCCACCGGGCGGCGCCAGGGAACGGAACTGTCGAGAAGGCGCTCGTACTGGTCATCGGAACGGCCGGCGCGCACGAGTCGCAATTCATCTCCCACCCGCCCGGCGACGTCCTGCGCGACACCCTCGAACTCGTAGTCGTAGATCAACGCCTGCGCGCCGCTGTGCGCGACGATGAAGGAAAGATCACCGGCGGTGAGTCGTATGTTGAGCGCCACCAGCACCGCGCCGGCGAACGGCACGCCGTAGTGCGCCTCAAGCAGCACGTGGCTGTTGGGCGCGAGCACGGCGACGCGCCCGCCTTCGGGAACACCCATGTTGCGAAGGGCGCCGGCAAGCCGCAAGCAGCGGTCGAGAAATTCGGCGTAGGTGAAGCGGCGCTCGCCGTCGCTCACGGCGACGCGGTCGGCGTACACTTTGCCCGATCGCAGCAGAAAAGAGGTCGGGGTGAGGGGCTCGAATGATGCCGTCGCGCTCATCGTCCGTGCAGCGCCTTGGGATTCGATACCGCGAGCTTCTCCTCGGTCGTCCGGCGCAGGTGTTCGAGCAGCGCGGCGCGCTCCCGGCCGTCAAACCGCCCGACCCGTATGTCGTGTGACAGGCGTTGATTATAGACCGCCAGGGCACCGTAGAGCGCTTCTCCCGCGAGCGCTTCGGGAGCCCCGGAGAAAAGCCTGCACAAGCGCGCGTGCTCGGCGCGCGCCGACGCGTCACCCGCCTCGATTTCGCGCTGCGCGATCGCGAGGGCGTTGGCGATCATGAGTCCGGTGTAACGCAGCGCTTCGGGCAGCACCGGCAGGATTTCGGCGGTGAAGGCGTCGCGAGCGGCGCCGAGCAGTTCGCGCGCGTCGGGCCGGTCGTTCATGCTTTCCCCGTGAGGTTGAGAATTTCGAGCTCGAGCCGGCCAATGATATGGCCGGTGAGCGCCAATTCGAGCGAGGGCTCGCTCCCCGACAGATGACGCTCGACCTGCTGGAGCGCAATCACCGCCCAGCGCACGTGCGCCATGACCTGCCAGTAATCGAGGTCGGACTGCGGGACATGACGCCGCGACGCGCGTTCGTACTCCGGAATGAAATCTTCCACGTTCGCGATGCCGCCGACGGCGAGATCGGGCCGCGCAAAGCGCCAGCACTTCGCGCACATCCAGCCGATGTCTTCCAGCGGATTGCCGAACGCCGTGAATTCCCAGTCAAGCACGCCCGCGAGATGACCATCGTGGACCAGATAATTGCCGGTGCGGTAGTCGCGGTGGATGAACGTGATATCTTCGCGCGCCGGCGCATTAATCTCGCACCAGCGCAATCCCCATTCGAGTACCGGGTACGCGCGCGGCAGGGTGTTGAGATAGGCGCGGTAGTGCGCGATGTTGTCACGGGCCCGCATCGTCTTCAGAAAATCGAGAGGCGGCGGCCTGATCTCATGCAGGCGCGCGAGATTCGCGGCAAGCTCGCGCGCGAGCCGCGCCGGTTCAGGCACCAAATTCGAATTGCGCGTGACCCGATGACCCGCAGCGATGCCGGGCAGTCGTCTCATGATGAAAAACTGCCGGCCCGTGACGGCGAGGTCCTCGCACAAGTACAGCGGTTCCGGCGCAAACACGTTCGCGGCATACGCGACTTTGAGGACGGCGAACTCCTGCGCGCGGGTCAGGCTCTCGCGTACCGCCCCGCGCGCATCGGTGCGCAGCACCCAGCGCCGCGGTTCGCCGTCGAAATCAACGTCAAGCGCCCAGTTTTCCTGCACCGCGCCGCCGCCCATCCGCTCGAGCGCGACGATCGCAGTGTTGCGCGCGCCGCCGGCACGGGTAATGAATGCAGCCAGGCGCTGACGGGTGGCGGGTTCCATCAGGTTCGTCACACCGCCAGATACCTCCGCACCACTTCTTCGTTCGCCCACAGCTCTTCCAGCGGACCCGAATAGCGGATGTTCCCCTCCTCCATGATATAGCCTCGCCCGCCGATACGGCGCGCAAACTTGACGTTCTGATCGGCCATGAGGAGCGTGACGCCTTCCTGCCGGATCTGGCGGATGGCACCGGTCAGCGTCTTCACCATGAGCGGGCTCAAGCCCTCTGACGGTTCGTCCAGAATGAGAAGGCTCGGGTTGCCCATGAGCGCGCGGCCAATCGCCAGCATCTTCTGCTCCCCGCCCGAGAGGCCGGAACCATGCTTCACCCGCAGCTCCGCGAGCAGCGGGAAGAGCTCATAGACGTGATCGAGGGTCCATCGTCCGTCGCGTCGCGTCACCTGCCGGACGATTCTCAGGTTTTCCTCGACCGTCAGGTCCGGGAAGATCCGGCGATCATCCGGAATGTAGCCGATCCCGAGCCGGGCAATCTCGAACGGCTCGCGTCCGGTGATCTCCGTTCCCATGAATTCGATCTTTCCGCTCCGCGGCGGCGTGAGTCCCATGATGCTGCGCAGCGTGGTGCTCTTGCCCGCAC
>DAIDBG010000366.1 GCA_027310225.1 bacterium
CGAATATCGTGTCGCCGTTCTGCACCTCGATGTCGGAGGACACGTCGCCGGTGCGGTACATTCCCGCGAGGTCAACCTCGATCTTGCCCGCCTTGCCTTCGCGCTGGGTCATGACGGTGACCCTTTCATCGCCGCCGGGCGCAATTCCGCCGGCCAGCGCCAGGACATCGCTCAGCCGGGTGCTGGTGTCGTCGAGCGCGTAGCGCCCCGGCTTCCCGACGAGTCCCAGCACCGAAACTTGCCGGCTGCGCACCTGGAGCACGGAAACGCTCACTTGAGGATTCTTCAGGAAGTCCCCCCTCCTGAGCTGCACAGCGATCCGGGAGGCAGCGTCCGCCGGTGTCTGCCCCGCGAGCGCGACCTCGCCAATCAGCGGAAACACGATCGTGCCCAGCTCCGAGACGCGCGTCTCGGTCGTGAGATCCGGATTCTGAAAGACTGTTACCCGTATGCTGTCGCCCGCTCCCAGCGCTTCGCGGGAGCCCGCATGTCCCGGAAACGTGAATGCCAGGAACGCAGCGCCGGCAAAGGCGGCGAGTGATCGCCGCATGCCTGTTCCCGGAGCGAGGGCGGCAAATGATCCAGGTGGGTACTGATGGAACACGTTCCGTTCTCCGAATAGCTGGAACACCTAGCGCAGCCCCGCAAGGCCCCGGTCAATACGGCCGTCGAATTTCACCACGCCATCCGCGACGGTGTGCCTCACTGTGGGGCATGTCGCTGCCATCCGGCGGGTCGGCGGAATTCGCCGAAATACTCGATCCTGGCCCGCTCGCGCAGCTTCTGGATCTCGGCGAGGGCGAATTCAAGGCGCCGGTGGTTGTCTTGTGCATCGTGGAATCCAGCATAATCGCGCGACGTTTATCAGCGATTTCGCCGCGTGGTCCGATCGGACTATCGCCGGTGCAACCACGCACGCCCCGGCTGGGCCCGAAGGGAGTGCCCCGCCCGCCCGGTGAGTGCGCGCTGGGCGTCAGCCCGCCGCAAGGCTGGCCTTGCGTCGTGCGATGAACCCCACGGTCGCGAGGCCGGCGAGCAGCATCATCCAGCCCGGGGGCTCCTCGGGCCCCTCTGCCGCCGAGAACTTGTGTCCGCCGCCCGCCGGCCCGTCGGCCAGGCCCGACACCCTGCCGGAAAAGCTGCCGCTGGCGAGCAGCGTTTGCCGCTCCCAGCCATCCGGGAAATTGGGGGTGTCCGCGAACGAGTAGGCGTGCGCAGCGCCCGACGCCGCGAAGAAACCGGTCTGCTTCGTGACGGTGGGCGTGAGGGTCCGCGGATCGCAGGTTGGGGCGATGGCCTGCGCCGGTCCCATCGTCCCTGCCACGGCGATCAGCACCACGAGTTTCTTGATCAGGTTCATGTTCTTGATCCTTGTTGCGGGAAAAGTAGCTGCACGATTCGTCGGCCGCACCCTGTGGTCTGTAAGTGTGGGATGGCAGCCTAAGCACGTTCTGTTACAAGGGGAGGCCCGCTACGTCCGCCGCCAATCGGCTGATTGGACTAGTGCCGTTCCAACGTGTCTTCGATTTCTGTCCATGTAGCACGCTCACTACAATATGTAGCCGTATAGCGGCACTGTTGTCGTCCTCAAACGACAAACTCTGGCCTATCAGATCAAAGGTTTATTCCATACCGTTAAAAATACCTACTGCATTTAGCGACAGTCATGTCTGAGGTGTACGCGATAATCCTTTGATTTTACGTGGTAGATCTCTCTGGCATGCGGCTTGCGTTGGACTCTACATGCCGGCAAGAAAATGCCTGCCGCGTAATTGCAGAAAGAGAAGGCGTGAGTAGTTCGCAATAAGCCTTCTCGCAGTGGTTCAGGCAACTGTCCCCGACCCCACGCAGCGTCACGCATCCCCGGTTACTCGGCAGAGCGCGGGTATTCGCGCGCGCCTCGAACGTGTCGGTTCTCAAGGAAAGGAAACATGAAGACTGTCGACCATCACGCCGCCCCGGCGGCGGCCACGCGCTGCACCGCCAACTGGCGCGCCACGCTGCACAAGGTCGTCCCCGCGCTATTTTCATCTGCGGCTTTGCTGTTCCACGCCGCCACCATCAGCGCCGCGGCCACGACGCCGCCGACCGTGATCGTCACTTCCCCCGCGACCGGGTCCGCCGTCACCGGAACGATCACCATCACGGCGAGCGCCGCGGATGACGTCGGCGTCGCCGGCGTTCAGTTCCAGTACAACGGCACCAACCTAGGGGCTGAAGTGAACGCCGCCCCTTACTCCGTCGTGGCAAACACGACCACCGTTCCAAACGGGTCGTACGTCTTGACCGCGGTGGCGCGGGACACCGCCGGCAACCGGACCACCAGCGCACCGGTCACCGTGAAGGTGTCCAACGGGAACGGCACCCTGCCGCTTTCAGGCATCACGTTCCCCGCCCCCGGGGCCATCGTTGCCGGCACGATCACCGTAACCGCCACCGCCTCCGATGATGCGGGCGTCGCCGGCGTTCAGTTCAAGTACAACGGCGCCAACCTGGGACCCGAGGTCACCGCCGCTCCCTACTCGGTCATCGCGGATACGACCACCGTTGCGAACGGGCTGTATACCCTCATCGCCGTGGCGCGCGATACCGCCGGCAACCTGACCAGCTCGGCGCCGGTCACGGTCACCGTCGCTAACGGCGCAACGCCCTACACCGGCACGCCCATCGCTCTTCCGGCGGCCTTCGAAGCGGAGAACTTCGACCGCGGCGGCGAAGGCGCGGCCTACCACGACAGCAGCAAGGGCAATGCCGGCAGCCAGTACCGCACCGGCGAGGATGTGGACATCATCGTTTCGCCCGACTCGTCGGGCGGCGGCTACGTCGTGAACAACATTGCAGCTGGGGAATGGCTCACCTACACCGTCAACGTCGCCGCGGCCGGCCAGTACGACATCGAGCTGCGCGCGAGCAGCACCTACTCGAACAGCGCCTTCCACGTCGAAATAGACGGCAGGAACGTGACCGGCCCGGTCACCGTGCCCAGTACCGGCAGCTGGAGCACCTTCCAGTGGGTCGGCAAGAAGGGCGTTGCGCTCGCCGCGGGCAAGCATCTGCTCAGGGTCGTGGCGGACCGGCAATACTTCAACCTGAACTCGATCCGGGTGATGGCAGGGAGCGACACCCAGGCCCCGTCGGTTCCGACCGGTCTCACGGCAACCGCCGTCTCGCCGAGCCAAGTCAATCTCACGTGGAACGCCTCCACCGACAACGTCGGCGTGAAAGGCTACTACGTTTATCTCAACGACGTGGCGCTCGCCACGACCACGACCACTTCGTTCCAGCACACCGGCCTGACGGCGGGTACCACCTACAACTATCGCGTCAGCGCCTACGACGCCGTGCCCAATCACTCGGCCTGGACCGCCACGCCGGTCGCGGTAACGACGCCGGTACCCGACACGACGGCACCGACGACGAGCATCACCTCTCCCGCTTCCGGCGCGACCGTTTCCGGCACGATCACCGTGACCGCGAACGCCGCCGACGGCATTGGTGTCGTCGGTGTCCAGTTCCAGTATAACGGCACCAACCTCGGCGCCGAGGACACCACCGCGCCCTACTCGGTCACCGCCGACACGACGGCGGTCACAAACGGAACGTATGTTTTCACCGCGGTGGCCCGTGATACGGCGGGCAACCGGAACACGTCGGCACCCATTACGATTACCGTGTCGAATGGCGCGTTCGATACCGCTGCCCCGTCGGTCCCCACCGGCCTCACGGCCACGGCCGTATCCTTGAGCCAGATCAATCTCACGTGGAACGCGTCATCCGACAACGTCGGGGTCAAGGGCTACTACGTCTATCTCAATGACGTCGCGCTCGCCACGACCACCACCACGTCGTTCCAGCACACCGGGCTTGCCCCCGGCACCACTTACAACTACCGGGTGAGTGCCTACGATGCGGTGCCCAATCAGTCGGCGTGGACCGCCACGCCGGTTTCCGTGACGACACCCCTGCCTGCGCTGGGAACCGTGCAAGCGGCCACCTTTACCGGCACCACGGAGGAATTTCCCAATCCCGAGCGCGGGCTGGCGCGCATGTATACCAACCTGACCGAGGTCCCCCCCGAATGGCTGGCGGCTCTACGCGATGCCGGTTATCGCCTGGTCACGCACCGCCAGCTCTTGTCTGCCTACGTCAACACACCCACGCTG
>DAIDBG010000370.1 GCA_027310225.1 bacterium
GTGCTCTACGCGGCGGCATGACGGACCCGTGCTTGGGCAGCCACGCTCCTATCCTTCGTGATCCGCAGCGGCAGCGAATGGTTGCTGGGCGCCCAGATGTGCAAGGATTTTTGACACCGGGCCACCGCAGCCCTCAATCCACACCGGTTGCGAGCCGTTTCCGAGTAACATCTCTCGCTCACCCACCTAGCAAGGAGGTCATCATGCCGCGCATCGTGAAACGCACCAAGCAGGAGCCGTACCGCCTCGTGCTGGGCGGCGAGGAGAAGTATCTGTGCCAGTGCGGGCTTTCGAAGAACCAGCCCTTCTGCGACGGCTCGCATAAGGGCACCAAGGCTGAGGAGCCTGGCAAGCTCTACTGGTACGACGAGGGCGGGCAGCGCCACGAGTGCGCCGACTCGTTCCCGGGAATCCGCGCGTTCTAGAAGCGCGCCCGAAGGCATCGCCATGGCGATCTACCAAGCCAAGCTGCTGCGGCGGGAGAACGTCGCCGAAGGCACCATGGCGTTCTACTTCGCCAAGCCCGCCGGCTTCAAGCACCAGGCGGGGCAGTCGATGCTGGTAACGCTGGTCGATCCGCCGGAAACGGACGGCGAGGGCAATGCGCGAACGTTCACGATCGCGAGCGCGCCGCACGAGCCGGAGCTGATGTTCGCGACGCGCATGCGTGACACCGCCTTCAAGCGCGTGCTGAGGAACGCGCCGCCCGGCACGAAGGTGACGCTGGACGGTCCGAACGGCGAGCTGGTGCTGCACGCTGACGCCACCCGCCCCGCCGCGTTCCTTGCCGGCGGCATCGGCATCACGCCGTTTCTCGCCATGGCGCGCCACACGGCGCGGGAAAAGCTGGCGCACCGGATTTTCCTCTTCTATTCCAACCGACGGCCGGAGGACGCGGCGTTTCTGTCGGAGCTGAGGGCGCTGCAGAGCGCCAACCCGAATTTTCGCCTGATCGCGACGATGGCCGAGCCGGAGAAGTCGGCGCGGCCCTGGTCCGGCGAGACCGGCTTCATCCGCAGAGAGATGCTCGAGCGCTATCTTCCCGATCTCATTGCGCCGATTTACTACTTTGCCGGCCCGCCGGCGATGACCGCGGCGATGCACCGGATGCTGGAGGACCTGGGCCTTGGGGAGGAATCGATGCGCTACGAGGAGTTTTACGGCTACTGAACCGACCGTCGGTATCGACGGCGCAAGTCAGGCGCTCTAGCTCGGCGTGGCGAGCGTGAACAGCAGCTCCTCCTGCGCGCTGCGCCTGCGCCCGCGCCGCGGCTTGAACCTCTCATAGGCGCCCTCCGCGTTCATCATCCAGGTGTGGCAGTTGTCGTCGAGATAGGCCTGTAGCCCCTCGCGGATGACGCAGCGCTTGAGCATCCGGTTCACCTCAGCATTCAGTCGACCGATGATCTCCTTCGGCAGCGCGTCGACTCCCGCTGGTGCATCGTGCACGCGATGCATGTGACGTCCGATGAGGTCCGCGCTCTCGCGACAAGCGGCGCGGTGGCGGGCCTACGCCCCACGACCGAGGCGAACCTTGGCGACGGCATTTGCCGCTCCTTGGACTGGCCGCCAACACGCGACGCGCTCGCCAGCTCATCGTGTGCAAGTTCTGCCTGTATCGGCGCCGCGGCGAACCGCGCTGCTTCGTTCCCGATCCGCTTTGCTTTGCCTGGCCCCGGCCTGACCGCAACCCGATCATTGTCGAGCCCGACCAAGTGGCCCGCATGCTGGCCGCAGCCGATCGGCTTGCCGCAACACCAGGTTTCCCGCTCCTGCCTGCGGTCATGCGGATTGCCGTCGCGCTTCTCTACACGGCGGGCTTCGACGGGGCGAGTTGCTTCGCCTCGCCTTGGGCGATGCCGAGCCGCGCTGCGGGGTACTTCGCGTTGGCGAATCGAAGTCCCACAAGTCCCGGGTGGTGCCGCTCTCGCGCCATGCCTGCTCTGAGCTGCGACGCCATCTGCGCAAGCGCTCGGAGCCAAGGCTCGATCCGCGGCCCGACGCGCTGCTGCTGTGCCACACCACGCGGGGTCTACGCGGCTACACCGGCACCGGGATCAGCCGCGGCATCCGCGAGCTGTTCGAGGCCGCCTGGGCGCACGACCGAGAAGGCCGTCTACCGCGTATTCACGACCTTCATCACAGCTTCGCGGTCCAGGCTCTGATCCGGTGGTATCGCGAAGGTACTGACGTCCAATCGCAGCTCCCCAAGCTTGCGCTGTATATGGGACACGTCTCGATCGTGTCCTCCGCCCACTACTTGCGGTTCGTGCCGGAGGTGGCGAGCCTTGCGAGCGAGCGCTTCGAGCAGCGGTTCGGTGATTTCCTTCCGGAGGTGCGCCGATGAAGCCGCGTCAGTCCATCTAAAGCCGGCGGGTGGTACGCCAGAAAAGCGCAAGCAGCACGACGAACGCCGCCGTCCAGCTCCCCGCCGCGAGAAGGAGCCACGGCCCGGGGTGGAAGGATGCCAACACGCGAAAGAGCGTCGCCGCACCGAGCAGCACGGTTCCCAAGACGATCGTCGTCGCGCCGACCGCTGCCCGGCGTGCCTTCAAGAGCCAGGAT
>DAIDBG010000373.1 GCA_027310225.1 bacterium
AGCATGAACGGCACCCAAAGCGCCCGCGGCGGCCTGATCGCGGTGGTCTGTTCCCTGATCAGGCTGATCTGCGCGGTCGGGACGCCTTCCCGCTCGATATAGTGACCGAGTGCGCCCACGGCGCACGTGCAGTTGGGTCAGACCGGGGTGCAGCACCGCGTCAACCCGATCCTTCTTCAACAGCGTGGCCAGCTCGCGGGCCTTGGGCTCGAGGGCGCGAATCGGAGCGGCACCCATGAACGAATAGTGAAAGTCCGAGACTGAACCGACAATGCCGCCGGCCACGAGCTCGCGCAGGCGGTCGAGGGGAAACACGACGTTCACATCTTCCTGGAAGCCGCTGCGGTCGAAATTGACCGAGATATGGCTCATCCTGAGATCGGCCGCCGGCGTGTCGCCCGGGATGACGCGATAGTCGGCCGACCCCATCTCGAACGGCCGGTCCCCGTGCACGTGCAGCCCCGAGGTGGTGACGATCGCCACGCGCCGCCGCCCGAGCGGCGGCCCGGGGACGAACGGCGTTGGGCCGAAATCAGGCAGGTCACGGATCTTGTCCAGGTGGTGCTGTCGCTCCCATTCGGGAAGGTCGGTCAATCTGGCCATGTGGGTCCTCTTTCTAGTAAAACGCGATCGTCAGGGCGGTGCCGGCCGACGTTCCAGCCGTGGGACGCCGGAAATTTCCCGCCGACCTCGTTTCGTGCCGGGTCAACGGACCACCGCGCGCAGGACGGCCACCGTGTCGGCCGGCTCCGGGCGCTTCGTGTAGTCCGGATCGGCTTCGGCGTAGCGGACGATGCCCTCGCGATCAATGATGAAACGCGCCGGCATGGGAAGCGTCCACGAGCCGTCGGCGTTGAACTTCGCCAGGTCCAGACCGAAACTGCCCTCGTACACCTTCTTTACTTCGTCGCTCACCGTGAACATCAGTCCAAATTTCGCCGCCACCCCGTTGCCCGAGTCGGTCAGCACGTCGAAGCTGAGCTTGTGCTTGGCGATCATCTGGCGCAGGAACTCCGCCCGTTGCGGAGAGACGGCGATCAACGACGCGCCAAGCGCCCTCACCTGCGCCGCTACTGCTTCCAGAGCCTCCAGCTCCAGGTTGCAGTACGGTCACCAATGGCCCCGGTAGAACGTGAGCACCAGCGGCCCACGCGCGAGCAGCGTGGCGGAGCGGACGATCGCGCCGTCCTGGTTGGGCAGTGCGAACTCCGGCGCGCGGGCGCCGACCTTCAGCACGCGCTCCAGTATTCCGGAGGCGCGCAACTCTTCCGTGCCGCGCTGCAGCGCGGCGCGTATTTCAGGCGGCCGATTGGCTCCGGATTTCGCCTTGTGGGCATCGAGTTTCTCTTGCAGAGACATTGGATCTCCTTGGTTCCACGTTCGCGAATGCGATGATCAGCGCCGGTGGCGCCCGACGTTCCAGCCGTGAGGCGCCAGGAACTTCTCGCCGACTTCGATCGGCTCCTCTTCGAGAGGCGTCGCCATCGTGTCGTTGAAGCGGTTGAGCCAGCCGAACAGCGCCACGACGCCGACGATCTCGACGATCTGCGTCTCGCTCCAGTGCCGCTTCATGGCCGCGAACAGCTCGTCGGTGACGGCGTTGGGCTGGGACGCCGCCGCGATGGCGAAGTCGAGCGCCACGCGTTCGGCCTCGGTGTAGAGCGGGCTGGTGCGGTATTCCCACACCGCAGCGAGCTTCTTCTCGTCCACGCCGAGCCGGAGCGACGCCCCGGCGGTGTGCGCCATTCAGTAGCGGCAGCCGTGCGCGCGGCTCGCAACGTGCGCGATGAGACGCCTGAAGCCGACGGGTACCTCGCCCTCAGGATCCCAGACGGCGGCCGAAAGCTGGGCAAATGCCTTCACCAGCCTGGGCTTCCTCTGCATGATGAGGACGCTGTTCGGGATGAAGCCGAGGTTTCGGATGTTGCTGGCGAATGCCTCCTTCAGCTCAGGATGGGTGTCCACGGGCAGCGGCGCGAGCCGCGGATCGGGCTTGACGGGTTTCGCCATAAGGGCCTCGCTACGATCAGGATGGACCGTTCAGTCCTTATCAGACAAAAAAATCATTGCTCGAGACAGCGCAGCATGACCGCCGCAATGTTCTCGAGGGTGGCGCGCTCGGGCTTCGCCTTGCCCACGAGCCGCAGGCCCTGGATGCCGGCGACGAGAAACCGCGCGATCGCATCGACGTCCGCGGCTTTCGGGATCTCGCCGCGCGACTGCGCGCGCACGAGCGCATCGCGAAACGCCGCCTCGATGCGCTCGAGGCTGCGGCGCACACGGTCCGCCGTCGCCCGGTCCTGGCGCGCAAGCTCGGCGGCGCAGTTGCCGATGAAGCATCCAGTCCTGCCCGAACCGGAGACGATGCGCTCGATGAGATTGCCCACGAAATCCGCGACTGCCTGCCGGATCGGCACCGGCCGCGACAGCGCAGTGGTGATGCGCGCGATGCCCTGCTCCTCATAGCGGCTGAGCGACTGGTGCAGCAACGCGCGCTTGCCGCCAAAAGCCGCGTAGAGACTGGAGCGGCTGAGCCCGGTCGCCGCGCATAGATCGTCGAGCGAGGTCGCCTTGAAGCCCTTTGCCCAGAACGCCTGCATCGCGCGCTCGAGCACGGTATCGACGTCGAACTCGCGGGGGCGGGCCATTGCTGAATTATAGAACGATTATTCCAGAATGCAATAGGCGCGCGATCGGCCGAGGCGCGTGGCGCGCACCCCCGCTCGCTCGCTGCGAGCCCTTTCCTGGCCGAGAGCGCCGTGACCGACAACGGCAGAGACAGGAGCAAGAACCGGGCTTGTAAGGTTTCGGCCGCTACCCCGGTCTACCGATTTCATGAAAGGAGAAACAAGCATGCGTTTCCAAATCAAACCGATGACGAGGTCCCTCGTTTCCGCGGGCGTGATGACAGCGGCTCTCGGCATGCCCGCGAGCTTTGCAGCAAGCCTCTGCAGCCCGTGCGGCGCCAGGCCCAGGGCTTCACGCTCGGGAACCAATCCGTGCGCGGCAAAGAATCCCTGTGCCGCCAAGAACCCGTGCGCCGCGAAAAATCCTTGCGCAGCCAAGAATCCCTGCGCGGCCAAGAATCCGTGCGCCCCTTGCGGCGCCAAAGGAGGGGCTCCGGTCAAGGACAAGCGTGCGGAGGCGGTTTCCAAGGAATATAAGAAGTGGAAGAAAGTGAACGAGCAAGGAGTGATGAGCGCGACTCATGGAGGAACATGGGTCTTCACCTACATCAACAAGGCGGCGGAGGGCGCCGCCATGAGCGGAAAATTTCCCTTTGCAGCCGGCTCAGTGCTCGCCAAGGAATCCTTTGCGGACCAGGGCGGCAAACCGGGCGCCAAAGGGTCGCTCTTCATCATGGAAAAGCGCAAGAAGGGCTACGACGACGCCAACGGCGACTGGCATTACGCGGTCCTCGACCCCAAGGGCGCCGTGCAGATGAGCGGCAGCGGCAAGGCCGGGCAGAGCACCCAGTTCTGCGCGGTGTGCCACCAGCAGGCGAAGGCGAACGACTACGTCTTCGGCGCTGGCACTACGATGAAGGTGAAGCCGGTCCAGGCGGCCGGCGGGGCTAACCCATGCGCCGCGAAGAATCCCTGCGCGGCAAGGAACCCGTGCGGAGCAAAAAATAGGTGGGGCGCGCCGCGGTAATAATAGCCTTGCGCTTCCTGGCAGCGCCGACTAGCGTGCAAGGCCGCACGAGCGAAGACCGCTACGTTAACGGCTTCAGATCGCCGAGCATTGTCGGGATCAGTTCGGTGACGGTCGGATGGATGTGCACGGCCCGCTGGATCACGGTATAGGGCGCGCCTGCGTACATCACGTCGAGTATCGAATGAATGGCCTCGTCGCCTTCGATCCCGAGAATCGCGGCCCCGAGGATCTTCTTGCTTTCCGCATCCACCAGCATCTTCATGAACCCCTGGGTCTCGCTGCGCTCCCGGGCGCGGCCCACGCGGGTCATCATCATCCTGCCCACGAGCGCTTTGCGCCCCGCTGCACGGACTTCCGCCTCCGTCATCCCCGCCCGGCCGAGCGGCGGGTCTATATAGAGGGCGTACGCCGTGATGCGGTCCGTCACCCTGCGGCGGTCACCGTCGAAGAGGTTGGCAGCGATGATTTCGTAATCGTTGTAGGAAGTATGGGTGAAGGCCCCCCGCCCGTTGACGTCACCCAGTGCCCAGATGCCCGGAACATTGGTGCGGAGCTCGCCATCCACGACGATGAAGCCCCGCGCATCCGTCTGCACGCCCGCCTTGTCGAGGCCGAGATCATCCGTGTTGGGCACGCGCCCCACGGCGATCAGCAGGTGCGAGCCCACGACCTCGTCAGGGGCCGCCGCGCAACTGAGCTTCACCGCCACCCGGTCGCCGCGCTTTTCCACGCTCATGCACTGGGCGTTCAACCGCACCTCGATACCCTCGTTTTCCAGGATTCCCTTGATCGCCGTGGAGACTTCCTCGTCTTCCCGGGCGATAAGCCGCGGTCCCATCTCCACCACCGTTACCCGGCTGCCGAAGCGGCGGTACATCTGGGCAAATTCCAGTCCGACGTAACTGCCGCCGACGATGACAAGGTGTTCCGGAAGAAAATCCACCTCCATCATGCCGGAGTTGGTGAGATACGGCACTTCCTTGATTCCCGGCATCCCGGGAACATGGGCTCTCGTTCCAACGTTGATAAAAACCCTGTCGGTCTCCAGCAATTCGCCGTTGACCCGCACCGCGTGAGGCGCCTCGAAGCGACCGTGGCCTTCGTGCACGGTGAGGTTCGGCATGTTCTTGAGCCACCGCGTGATGCCTTCGCTCGACTGCCGCACCACGGCATCCTTGCGGGCTTTCACCTGCCGCATGTCAACCCGCACAGGTCCGTCAAGCACGACGCCGAAATCCGCGGCCCGCCGCGCCATATAAGCGGCCCTGGCGCTCGCCACCAGCGTCTTGGTCGGGATGCAGCCCACGTTGACGCAGGTGCCCCCGAAGAGCTTGCGCTCGATGATGGCGGTCTTCATGCCTTCCTTCGTGAGCCTCGCGGCCAGGGACGGCCCGGATTGACCGGTGCCGATGACGATTGCATCGTATTGTTTCGCCATTGCGCCCTCCAGAATTTCGATGCTTCCCGCGTTCGCGGGGAACAACCGCCATGGCGGAATATACTCGCTCGCAAGCGGGTTTCAGCTCGAGCGAAGCTTGAGAACGTGATCGAACGGCACAGTTTGCAGTCGAGCAGCGGTCGCCAGACGTTACGACGGGACAGTGTCATGGCCGCATCGAATTGCGGCGCCGCAGCGCGCTCGATGACCATTGCACCCCCGTTTTCGATTGCCGGCGGGCGCTGAACGGGCGTTTGTAAGGTTTGGTCTCGATCTCCGGTCTTTCCCGTATCCGCGGAGGCGGACAGGCTCCTTCTCCGACTGCGTCAATCACTACCCACAGGAGGCAATTTCATGAAATTCCAGTCGAAACCGGTCGTTAAATCCATGGTAACCGCCGGCTTGGTCACGCTTGCCCTGGGTGCTCCAGGCGCGTCTGCGGCCTACCATTCCAGCCCCTGTAGCCCCAGGGCGTCGAAAGCAAAGGCCCATCCCTGCGCCGCAAAGACATCTGGCGCGAAAAAGAAGAGGGGAAACCCGTGCACCGCAAAGGATCCCCGCGCCGCCAAGAGTCCGTGCGCGGCCAAGAATCCGTGCGCAGCGAAGAACCCATGCGCTGTCCGTAATCCATGCGCGCCGGGGAAGTGAAGCGCTCAACCGGATTGCGCCGTCCGCGGATCCGGCAAATCGAATGCACGCCGCAAGCCGGCAGGCTGCCCGAGCTTCGCGCACCGGATCTCGGCGCGCTTCCGGGGCGGCGCCTGCGCGCCATGCTGATGGCGGGCGTGGAGGCCCTCGAATGCCGGCGCGTGCTCGAGCGCGGCGGAATCAACCTGGTGAGCGAGGTGCTGCGCGGGCAAGGCGAGTTCGTCGAGTACGAGCATTACCCGAAGGACGACGTTTACGACTCCGAGACCGGCGCGCAGTACTACTACCATGCGCACCGGGGCGGCGCCGGAGAACACGGTCATTTCCACACCTTCCTGCGGTGGCCGCGGCAGGCGCCGGACGGGTCATCTCCGGCTGATCCGGCCATGGAAATGAAGACTGACGAAGCTGGATCCGTGACTCATATCATCGCGGTCTCGATGGACAGTTACGGCTGGCCGATCGGCCTGTTTGCGACCAATCACTGGGTTTGCGGCGGGGCCTGGCTTGCGGCCGATGAGGTGATCGCGCTGCTGCCCCGCTTTCGCATAGACCACGCTTATCCGTCATGGCCGGTCAATCGCTGGATCAGCGCCATGCTCATCCTGTTCCGCCCGCACATCGAGGCGCTGCTCCTGCACCGTGATCAGGTCATCGCCCGGTGGGCGCACTTGCATCCGGGGACGGATGTGCTCGAAGATCGCGAGCTGGACATCACCGGCTCTCTGCCGATCTCGGTCGAAGCGCTGGTACAGGAACTGCGCGCGCTGGCGGGAACAGGGCGGCTAATGTGAGGGGGTGCCGTGCCAGTTCCTGGAGAGCGAAGGCGGCGTTGATCGCGGCTACAAGTCGCGTTCGATCAAGGACTGCGAAGCGATCATCGTGCGCTGAAGTCGGCGTCCGGGATGACAGAACATGATCAAGAAATCGAAAACGGCGATTATTCTCCTAGGCATTGCACTGAGTGTGGGCGTCGGGCGCGCGACCGCCGCGGAGATCGACATCAAAGCCGTGATGGTTCCCAAGGAGCAGATACGGCTCGATTTCGCGGATGGCACCCGGCACTTCGTGCTCGCGGTGCGGCGTGAAGGCAGAAGCGAAGGAAGCGGTCCGCTCGCGGGCGCAGCCGTGACGGAGTACGGTTGGCACGACATCGTGCCGGGTGTGGGTGGCGATCCGCGCGGCTATCTCGTGTTTACCGCCTCCAAGGATGATGTCGCCTATGTCAAATGGCAGGTGCGCGCGGTGTTCGTGCCAGGACCCGACGGCAAACCGAAACTCCTGGACAACGGGTTCTGGGAATTGGTGGGGGGAACCGGCAAGTTCAAGGGCTTGAAAGGAGCGGGCACGCTGCATATCAAGGCGGTATCACCCACCGATCGGGAGTTCACGCTGACCGGTGAAGTCGCCGGTGGAGGCTAGAAAGGCAGGTAGCGTTATGGCGAAGCCGGCTCTCCTTTACTGGCTGTATCGCGGCGCCCTGGTGGCGCCGCTTCTGGCCGTCTCGGTGCTGGCCGTGGCGGCAGACAGTGCGGGACCGCTTCCGGGCACCGTTACGATCGAGACCCAGCTTGGCTTCGATGCGCTCGTGAGCCGGATCGAGAAGGCGGTCGCCGCCAACAAGATGGGGCTGGTGGCGCAGGCGAGCGCGAGCCGCGGCGCCGCCGCGCGCGGCGTCAAGATTCCCGGCAACGCCGTGCTCATGGTGTTCCGCAACGATTTCGCGGTGCGCATGCTCAAGGCGAGCGTGCCGGCCGGCATCGAGGCGCCTTTGCGCATTTACGTCACCGAGAATCCGGACGGCAGCGCAAGCGTCACCTACCGCGAGCCGAGCGCGGTCTTCGCTCCGTACGGCAGCCGGGAACTCGATGCGCTGGCGAAGGAGCTCGATGTCGTATTCCGGAACATCGTCCGCGACGCCGCCGGCGGTTGAGGCCGCAGGCGCGGCGCGGCCGCGCCCCCAGCGCGCGTGGATGGCCGGCGCACTGGCATCGGCCGGCCTGCTGCTTTTCGCGCTGGCGGGCCAGGGCTGGCGCATGCCCGTGCTCCTCATCCTCGGGATGGCGCTCGGCGCCGTGCTGCTGCTGACCTCGTTCGGCTTTACCTCGGCTTACCGGGAATTTCTGCTGTACCGCGATACCGCCGGCATACGGGCGCAGATCCTCATGCTCGCGCTCGCTACCGCCCTGTTCGCCCCCGTGCTGGCGGCGGGCTCCGCTTTGGGTCAGCCGGTTACCGGTGCGTTTGCACCGGTGGGCGTGCAGGTGGTGGCCGGCGCCTTCCTGTTCGGCATCGGCATGCAGCTCGCCGGAGGCTGCGGCTCGGGCGCGCTCTATACCGCGGGCGGCGGAAGCGTGAGGATGCTCATCGTGCTCATCTTCTTCATTGCCGGGTCGTTCTGGGCGAGCCTGCACATGGGCTGGTGGGAGGGGTTGCCCGCGCGCGGCGAGGTCGTGCTGGGCGACCTGATCGGCTGGACCGGGGCGGTCGCGTTGCAGTTGGGCGTTCTCGCCGCGATGTGGATATGGCTGGGACGCGTTGCGCCGATACGGGCGCAGCGCTCTTCGCAATCAACCAGTGCGCCCGCCCGGGATCGCACGCTGCTGCTGGGCGCGGCGCTGCTCGCCGTTCTCGCGCTTCTCGTGCTGCTCGTCGCCGGGCACCCGTGGAGCATCACGTGGGCGTTCGCGCTGTGGGGCGCGAAAGCCGCCCTGTTGCTCGGCTGGCAGCCGGATCAGAGCGCGTTCTGGAACGGGGATTTTCAGCGCCAGGCGCTGGAGAGCGGTATTTTCGAGGACATCACCTCGGTGACCAACATCGGGGTCGTGCTGGGCGCCCTCGCGGCGGCGGGAGCCGGCGGAAGATTCAGGCCCCGCCTGTCCCTTTCCGCGGCATCGCTCGCCGCCGCGGTCGTCGGGGGCCTGGCCATGGGTTACGGCGCGCGGATCGCCTATGGCTGCAACATCGGCGCCTTCTTCTCCGGCGTCGCCTCCACGAGTCTCCACGGCTGGGTATGGATCGTCGCCGCGCTGGGCGGCACCGCCGTCGGCGCGCGATTGAGGCCCTGGTTCGGTTTGAGGAACTGATTCGATATCCGGCAAACTCCTGGTGTGTAAGGTTTTCCGCCCCGGAACGGTCTCATGTTCGAAACCAAGACATCGAAGTTCGAAAGCCTGGTGAGGGCCTACTCCACGGAACTCTACCGCTACGCCCACTGGCTTTGCCGCGATCGGTTCGTCGCGGAGGACCTCATCCAGGAGACGTTCGCGCGCGCCTGGCAGGGGTGGGAATCCTTGCGCGACGACAGGGCGGCCAGGGGCTGGCTCTATACGATACTTCGCAACGAGCACGCGCGCTTGTTCGAAAAGAAGCGCCCGGAGATTGACGACGCACAGGAACTGGACGACGTTGTGGATGCCGGCAGCGGGGCGGTCTTTGACCAGTTCGAGATGCGGGAAGCGCTCGAAGCGCTGCCGCGGACGTATCGCGAGCCGCTCCTGCTGCAGGTCCTGGGCGGTTTCAGCTGTGCCGAGATCGGCAACATGCTGGGCACCAGCGAAGGCGCGGTGATGACGCGGCTTACGCGGGCGCGGCTCGCGCTGCGCAAGGCATCCGGCGTCGAGGCGCGGCGCAAGGCAGGGCAACGATGAACTGCTTCGAATTCAGGAGGCTCTTGCTCGCCGATCCGCGCGCGCGCACGCCCGAGCAGGAAGCCCATCTGGCCGGGTGCGCGGAGTGCGCGAGTCTCGCGCGCGGGATGGAAAGCTTCGAGGCCCGCCTCCACGACGCGATGAAGATCCCGGTGCCGGAAGCGCTGGCGGACCGCGTGCTCCTGCGCCACAAGATCCGCGCGCCGGCGGCGCGCGCGTGGGCGCTGGCGGCTTCGCTGGTCGCCGCGCTGGGCGTGGGAATCTATTTCTATCGCGCCCCCGGGGGCGAAGACGGGCCCGCGGTGATGGCGATCGCCCACGTGCTGGAGGACGAGCCGCAGATGCTCAAGGAGAACCGCGGCGTTGATCCTGTGGCGATGCGCGCGGCGTTCACGCGCCTGGGCCTGAACGTGCCCGCCGACGGGACGAGGGTGCTCTATTTCGACACGTGTCCGATGATGGGCGGCGCCAGTAAGCACGTCATACTGCAGGCGCCGTTCGGCCGGCTCACGCTGATCCTGGCGCCCGAGCAGTCGTTGGGCCCGCGGGCAGTCGTCGCGTACCGCGACCGGACCGCGCTCGTCAATCCCGTGCGCTCGGGCAGCTACATCGTGGTCGCCGAATCCCGGCAGGCGGTCAAGCGGCTGGAGCAGTTGTTGATGTAGCGCGACGAAGCGCGGAACAGGGGCCCCGGCTGTGGGGATATGACCGCGCGGGCGCGCAGGCGGCCGACGCGACAGTCTCCGATACTTGCCGATCGCGTGTCAGAAGCCGCAGCGCGCCGTGTCGCTCACGCAGCTCCAGAGAAGCGCGTTCCTGATCCGCGCTACGGATGCGCCGCGGCGCTCGCCTTCGCGCTCGCGATCTTCATGCGCCTGTATAACGAGGTGTGGAGCAACACCGCCGTCGTCGGCGCCTATTACGGCAAGGCCGGCGAGTGGTCCTTCATCGGCGCGGCGCTGCTTTTCACCGCGGCGACCCTGTGCTACAGCATCAAGGGCGGGCTCAGGAGCTCGATCTTCACCGATGCCGTGCAGGGCCTGCTGTTCGTGGCGACTTCAACTGGTTCAATGCGGACGCGGCCGGATTCGGGGCGATCAACGAAGCGATCCTGCGGCATACAGCGTTGCGCGGCAACGTCGAGACCGAGCTCGCCGGCGACGATGACACGGCGGGAGCAAGCATAGGCAATACCGAGGAATCCGATCCTCAAGCGGCGCTGGAAGCTCGCCAACGTGCTCGAAACCAGCGACCTCCATAAAAAGGAAGGCCACGATTATCCGGCGCGCCCGGCGAGGAACCCCCGGCGATCACAGCGGTCGCAGTCGCTATCGACACCGCCAGCACCGGAAAAGCGGCGACCGCCTCGTTCGGCGATATTTCATTGCATAAACGGGCAGTTAGGCGCTGAGATCGGTTTCCGAAGACGGCGCCGGGAAAAATTCATTTGCGTTCCCGGAGAAATTGGGAAAAAATAGCGCCTCCTTTTTAGGGATTTCCCCTGAAATCATGGTGTTAAAGCTATTTCACCAGTCGTAATTCTCACTGAACTCGCCGTATGTCCGATCTGTCACCGCTCGCCTTACTCGACATCGCCTCTCCGCAACTTCCCGTTCACTGGTACTTCGATCCTCGGGTGTACGCACTCGAGAAGCGGCTGGTCTTCGACCACGGTCCGGGGTACGTCGCGCACGAGCTGATGGTGCCGAACGTCGGCGATTACCACGTGCTGGAATGGCTCGGAAACTCGAAGGTGCTGGTGCGCAACAGCGACGGCATCGAGCTCCTGTCCAACATCTGCCGGCATCGCCAAGCGGTGATACTCAACGGACGCGGCAACACCCGCAACATCGTTTGCCCGATCCATCGCTGGGCCTATGCACTCGACGGGAAACTGCTCGGCGCGCCGCACTTCCTGGGCAATCCGTGCCTCGACCTCGCCAGGACGCCGCTCACGAACTGGAACGGCATGCTGTTCGCCGGGGGCCGCGACGTGGCGCGCGATCTGGCGGGCGTCAGCGCGTTCAAGGAGTTCGATTTCTCGGGCTACCGGCTCGACCGCGTCGAGATTGACGAATACCCGTGCAACTGGAAGACGTTCCTCGAGGTTTATCTCGAGGATTATCACGTCGAGCCGTTCCATCCGGGGCTCGGCCATTTCGTCAACGTCTCCGACCTGAAGCTGGAATTCGGCGACTGCTACAGCGTGCAGATTTGCGGCGTGAAGGACGCACTCGCGCGCCCCGGCAGCGCGGCCTACCGGTCGTGGCATGAAGCGGTGCTGCGCTACCGCGACGGCAAGCAGCCCGCGTACGGCGCAATCTGGTTCACCTACTATCCGAACATCATGGTCGAATGGTACCCCCACTCCCTGGTGGTAAGCATCGTCGTGCCGCGCGGCCCGGATGCTTGCACCAACGTTATCGAGTACTACTATCCGGAGGACATCGCGCTGTTCGAGCGGGAGTTCGTGCGGGCCGAGCAGGCCGCCTACCGCGAGACCGCGGAAGAAGACGCCGAAATCTGCGCGCGCATCACCGCGGGGCGCCGCGCACTCTATCAGCAGGGCATCAGCGAGACCGGCCCCTACCAGTCGCCGATGGAAGACGGCATGCGCCACTTTCACGAGTACCTGCGGCGCCACCTCGAGCGGCACCTTTGACCTTGAAGGCGGTCGCGGGCGGCGGGGGGTCCCTTTCTATTCCAACAAAAGCGCCCGGCGCGTGGCAGCGCCACGGAGCGGCTCGCCATCGGGCGATTTTCCGGGCTCGGGTCCCGCCGTGCTTGATCCAGATCAGGTGCCCGGCGATCTGGCTGCTTGCCGGAGGCGGGCGCCGGTCGCGGAAGCTGCGCTAGGGCGCCCGCTTTGCGTCCGCGCAGCGCGGCTGCGCAACGATCCAGGCGGCGAGCTCGGCGAGGGATCGGTCGGCCGCCCTTGCCATCGCCGCCGCGCCGGTCATGGCGGCGCCCCCCGCGCCGGGCTGCGCGATGCGGAAGCTCTTCTCGGCGAGGGTCGAATTGCCGTCGGCGAGCCGTGCGCGCAGCTCGAGCAGCGCCTCGCTGGAGTCCTTCGAGGAGAATACCTGCGTGACTTCCTGCAGCTCGACCTCGAGCGCGCAGCGCCCGACGACCCCATCGGCCGCGCGCAGCAGTTGCCGGCGGTAGAGCTCGGCCGGGGCGGCTGCCCAGCGGCTTTGCACGAAGGCGAGCAGCTCCCCGGGGTCGCGGTAGGCGAGGCGGTAGTACATCTCGGCCGAATCGAAGGGCGCCGAGGCGCGCACCGCGCCGACGCGCACCGCCGGAAGGCGCGCTGCGGGCGCTTCCATGCCGAAATCGTAGCTGCGCGGCGGCTGGGCGCCGCCGTAATTGCCGGCGCAGCCCGAAGCGAGCGCGGCGACGGCGAGCGCCGCGGCGAGCGTCCTCATTCGAAGCCCGCCTCGCCCGGCCCCGGGCGCGCCGCCGGGCGTCCCCACAGCAGGCTCTCGGGCCGGCGCTCGAGTTCGTAGGCGAGCCTGCCGACGCGCCCCGCCCCGCGCTCGACCGAGTCGGCGAGGGCGTTCACGCGCGGCAGCGTCTCCTGGCGCATCGCGCCCGCGGTGTCGTTCGCTTCGCCCGCAAGGCGCTCGACGCGCTCGACCAGCCGGCGCGAATCGGCGGCGAGCTGCCGCGCGTCGCGCGCGAGCCCCGGCAGCTCCTTCGCGGTTTCGTTCACGTTCGCGAGCGCGTCGCGCGCGAGGCGGCGGTTCTCCTCGCCCAACCACGCCTGCACGCGTTCGTCGGCGCGCGCCAGGGTCGCTGGAAGTCGTTTCGAGGCTGTCTCCAGATCGGCGGCCACGCGCGAGGCCGAGGCGAGCGCCGTCGAGAGGCTCTGCTTGTTCTCGGCGGTGAGCAGCGCGTTCACCGAGGCGATCAGCTCCCTGGCGTCGCGCGCCGCCGCCTGCGCGGACTCGAACAGGTCGTCGAGCGTCGAGGAGCGGAGCGCGATCTCCGCCGGGGCCGGCCCCGGATCCTTGCCCTCGTCGAGCAGATGCACGTAGGCGATGCCAGTGATGCCTTCCTGCCCGAGCTGCGCGTAGGTGCCGCGCGTCACCGGGACGTAGTCGGCGATCTCGATGTCGATCAGGATGCGCTTCGGATCGGCGCGGTCGATGTCGATCGCCTTGACCCGGCCGACGCTCACGCCGCGGTAGCGCACCTGCGCCTGCGGATTGAGGCCCGTCACCGGAATGGTGGACACTACGCGGTAGCTCGCCTGGGCGAGCGGCTCGCCCGAGAGCCAGTTGCCGGCGACGATCACCGCGGCGACGACCGCGAGGATGAACAGCCCGGTCATGAGCGCAAACGGACGGCTTTCCATGGATCCCCCTCGGCTAGGCGGCGTTCTCGAACGCGCGCCGCGCGCGATCTCCCCCGAAGAAGCTGCGCACAAAGCGGTGCGGATGGCTGCGTACTTCTGCGGGTGTGCCGCAGGTGATTATATGTTGATCGGCGAGCACCGCCACGCGGTCGGAGAGCTCGTGCAGCGTCTCCAGGTCATGCGTCACCATGAGCACGGCGAAGCTGCGGTCGCCGCGCAGGCGCTTGATGAGGCGCACGAACGCCTCCGAGCGGTCGGGGTCGAGCCCGGCGGTCGGCTCGTCGAGCACCAGCAGGTCGGGCGAGAGCGCGAGCGCGCGCGCGAGCGCCACACGCTTCACCATGCCGCCGGAGAGGTTCGCCGGAAGCAGGCCCGCGTGGCGCGGCTCGAGCTCGACTTGCTCGAGCTTCGCGTAGACGATGCCGCGGATCGCCGTCTCGTCCAGGCCGCCGCGCATGCGCAGCGGAAGGGCGATGTTCTCGTACACCGTGAGCGCGCTGTACAGCGCGCCGTTCTGGAACAGCATGCCCATGCGGTAACGCGCCTCGCGCACCGCCCGCGTATCCGGGTCCTGCCACGACACGCCGAACACCTTGACGCTGCCCGCAGCCGGGTGCTTCAGGCCGATGATCACGCGCAATAGCTGGGTCTTGCCGCTGCCCGAGCCGCCCACGAGCGTCAGCACCTCGTCGCGCCGCACCGAGAGATCGAGATCCTTGTGCAGCACCGCGCCGCCGATCAGGTTGCGCAGCTTTTCGACCTCGACGACGTGCTCGTGCATCGCTAGCCGATGTTGCGGAACAGCACGGCGAAGACGGCGTCAAGCAGGATCACCGTGGTGATCGCAGCGACCACCGATCGCGTGACGGAGGCCCCCAGGCTCTCGGTGTTGGGCAGCACGCGCAGTCCGTAGTGACACGCGACGAACGCGACCGCGAAGCCGAACACCGCCGACTTGCCGATGCCGATCCAGAAGTTGGACACCGCGACCACGCGCGGAAGCGCCTCGATGAAGGCGGCGAAGCTGATGCCGAGCGTCGCCTTGGCCGCGACCATGCCGCCGAAAAGCGCCGCCACGTCGGTGGAGAAAGCGACCAGCGGCAGCGCGATCGAGAGCCCGAGCACCTTGGGCAGCACCAGGCGCTCGGTGACCGAGACGCCCATGACCGAGAGCGCCTCGATCTCCTCGGTGACGCGCATCACGCCGAGCTGCGCGGTCATGGTCGAGCCCGAGCGCCCGGCGGCGATGATCGAGGCGAGCATCGGGCCGAGTTCGCGCACTACGCCGATCGCCACGATGTTGATGACGAGCAGGTCGGCGCCGTACTTCTTCAGCTGCAGCGCCGAGAGGTAGGTGAGCACCACGCCGACCAGGAACCCGACCAGCATGGTCACCGGCAGCGCGCTCACGCCCGAGCGGTACACGTTCGCCGAGAGCTCCAGCAGCGGGAATTCGCGCAGCCTGCGCGTGAGCGCGGCGCCATCGAGCGCAATCGTGCCGAGCAGCGCGACGCCGCCGCGCAGATGGCCGGCGAAGCGGATGCCAAGCTCGCCGATCGCGACGATCGCGCCGAGCGGGTCGAAGCGCGCCGGCTCCGCGCTCCGCGCGGCGAGGCCGTGCGATCCCTGCTCGAGGATCGGCTCGAAGCGCTCGGGCACCTCGATCTCGTTCGCGCCGGTCATCTCGCGCGCGAGCCACACGGCGCCCGCGTCGTCGAGCGCGCCC